>JALUWC010000308.1 GCA_027019885.1 Geoglobus sp. | reverse complement strand
CGGACTTTCCGCTGTTTTGTGATTCCTTTATATATCGCTATTGGAGGAATGATCGGAGCGCTCCTGAGATATGCTATTTCCGGCGTAATTCAGGGAAAAAAGTACTTTCCTGCGGGAACTCTGGGTGTAAATCTAATTGGAAGCTTTCTTATTGGTTTTGTCATGTTTTCCTCAGAGTACTACGGGATTTTTTCGCAGGAGATGAGAACGCTGATAACAATTGGATTCTTGGGATCGTTCACAACGATGTCAACATTCAGTTATGAGTCTTTCAGACTGCTCATGGAAGGGAATTTAATATACTTTGCCGGAAACATCATTCTGAATGTTGGAGGATGTTTGCTGGCTGTTTATTTTGGTAGAACTGCAGCCATGACCCTCTGGAGGGTGGGAATGTGAAGGATGGGATTCTGTTAAGGATATATATCGGTGAGAGCGACAAGGTGGGCGGAAAACCGGTTTACAGGCGAATTGTCGAGCTGTGCAGAAAAGAGGGGATTGCCGGTGCAACAGTTCTGAGAGGTATGCTCGGTTATGGAAAGTCAAGTGTTATCCACAACTCGTCAATTCTTAGGCTTTCAGCAGATTTACCCGTTGTTGTTGAGATAGTTGATGAGATTGAAAAAATTGAGAAAATAAAAGGTAAGCTCACTGAAATAGTAAAAGAGGGGCTGATAACTGAAGAAAAAGTTAAGATAGTCAAATACACCGGAAGAGATACAACATCAGAGTGAGTCAACAGCTCTTTTCAGCTTCTCCTCAATTTCCTCTGCGATCTTCATTATCTCTTCATCGCTGGACATCTTTGCAAGTTCTGTTGGAAGCACCGTAGAGACAACAACCTCTTCCCCATCTCTGTAAACAACCACATTGCATGGCAGAAGCAGTCCAAACTCCTTCTCTCTGCTCAAAACTCCATGAGCGTGCTTTGGGCTGCATGCACCCAGTATTATGTAATCCTCAAAGTCAACTCCAATCTTCTTTTTCAGAGTTCCCTTAACATCTATCTCGCAGAGAATTCCAAAACCCTCTTCTGCAAGCTTTTTTCTCGCTTTTTCAAGAATTTCCTCAAAATCTCCCGAAAATCTTCTGCTGTAGCCAAACATGTTATCCAATTTGCTTGGGATGGTTAAAGTAGTTTAAGGGTTTTTTACATTCCATGCAAAATCGAGGATTGATTTCAAGAATAAGTTTTTATTTCCCATGAATCCAGAGATGTCCGGGCTATGAAGAGGCTTAGAATTCATGTCAGCGGGATAGTTCAGGGAGTTGGATACAGGTATTTCAGTCTCAGAAAGGCTCAGGAGCTTGGGATAAGAGGATATGTGATGAATCTGAACGATGGCAGAGTTCTTGTTGTGGCTGAAGGAGATGAGAATGCCCTTGACAAGTTCATCTCCTCGTTACGTGAAGGCCCTAAATTCTCAAGGGTCACCGGAATCGAGATTGTTGAAGATATCAGCAATGAGAAATTCACGAAATTTGAAATAAGGTATTAGCCATGCTGGCCAAAAGAATAATTCCATGTCTGGATGTAACCTTGGATGAGAAAGGCGCGACGGTTGTGAAGGGAGTCGAGTTTGTCAATCTCAGGAGGGCTGGAGATCCTGTTGAGCTTGCAAAGAGGTATGATGTGGAGGGAGCAGATGAGCTTGTCTTTCTTGACATAACTGCCTCTGCTCATGGAAGGGAGACGATGGTTGATGTTGTTGAAAGAACGGCTGAAGAGGTTTTCATCCCTCTGACTGTTGGAGGAGGCATAAGGAGCGTCGAGGACATAAATGCGATGCTCAATGCAGGAGCAGATAAGGTCTCGATAAACACCTCTGCCGTTAAAAATCCTGAGCTCGTCAGGAAGTCTGCAAGAATATTTGGCTCTCAGTGCATTGTTGTTGCAATTGACTGCAGAAGGAATTTTGAAACCGAAAAAGGAGAGCACATCATTCAGCTTGAAAATGAGGAGAAAGCTTGGTATGAGGTTGTGATATATGGGGGCAGGAAACCAACAGGAATTGATGCCGTTGAGTGGGCTAAGAAAGTGGAGGAGCTTGGAGCAGGAGAAATATTGCTTACATCAATGAACAGAGATGGAACGAAAGCTGGATATGACATACCCATAACAAGAAAAATAAGTGAGGAGGTCAGCATTCCTGTTATAGCATCTGGTGGGGCTGGAACTATGGATCACTTCTATGAGGTTTTCACAGATGGGAAAGCTGACGCTGCTTTGGCTGCGAGCATATTTCACTTTAAAGAAATAGAGATCGTGGATCTGAAATCCTATCTCATGGAGAGAAGGATCCCCGTCAGGATTTAGTGTAGGCTGTTACCTCCATTTCTATGTCAGCATTCTTGGGCAGTTTCTTGACCTCAACCACAGCCCTTGCAGGCTTGTGCTGAAAGTACTCAGCATAAATTCTGTTGAATTCCTCAAATTTTGACAGATCTGTCAGATAAACAGTGGCCTTTACAACATTCTCCAAGTCCAGATTGCAGGAATTGAGAATTGCTCTGACATTCTCTATAACAGTCCTGGCTCTATCTTCAAAATTTTCTGGAATCGTTCCATCCCTGAGCGGTATCTGGCCAGAGACAAACACGAAATCTCCAGCTTTAACAGCATGGCTGTATGGCCCGACAGGTTTTGGGGCTTTCTCAGAGTTTATAAACTCCATGCATAATTGCTGGCAGGAAGATTATTAACTCTTATGATTCAGAAGTTTAAAATAAGTTCAGGAAAAAGTAAGGGTATGATCATATTTCTTGAGAAGGTTGAGGACTGGGAATGTCTTTATCATGAATGCAATGCGAGATGCTGCTCTGAGGGAATTGAGCTGACACTTGAGGATGTTGAGAGAATATCTGAAAGGCACTCTGATTTCTTCAGGATAGATGACAGCAGAATCCTTCTGAAAGGAAAAGATGGGAGATGCATATTTTTGAGGAACGATCTCAGATGCGGAATTGAGGATATAAAACCTGTCGCATGCAGACTTCTGCCCTTTGTGATTCATGAGGTGAGATACGGAGATGAACCCTTCATCAAGCTCAGGCTTGTTGTTGACTGCCCCGGAGTCGGAGAGGGAGGAAGCGTGGATCTTAGCGAGGTGGAGAGAAATGCAACCCTGTTCCTCCATGAAAAGCAGGAGCTTCTCATGAGGCTCAGAGAGGATGAAGATTTCCTGAAAAAGCTCCTTCGATGAATGTAAGTTTTTAGTTGTCACTTTGCCACAAAATGCAATAGTCCATGGTCGAAACTTATTTTATATCTGGCGTCAGACATAATGATTAATAGTGTTAGGTAAAGGCGGTAAAATGATTGGTCTGAAAAAGGTTGCGTTAAAGCTCTGGCATCCTCACTGCTGGTCAATTGAAACCACAAGAGACCATCCTCATGTGACTCTCATCACCAAGGGTGTTTACAAGCTTGAGAATGAGGTAAGGGCGAACTTCCATCTCATCGCTGAAAGCTACGGAGATCTGAAGGCATTCATCGAGGACATGGAAAATTACAAGGATTACGCCTATGATATCTTCATCATTGGAAGAAATGATCTTGAAGCCGACATTCATGCCCGCTTCCCTCCTGATAAAACATTTTACGATAAGGTCATGTCTCTTGAGTTCATGCCGATAAGTGTTGCGATATCGAGTGGACACGAATACTGGAACATTCTTGTTGATGAGGAAAAATTGAAGGAAACCCTCGACAGCCTCTCAGAGCTCGACACCGTGAGTGTTGAAATTCTGAGCATAACAAATCTCAGATCGTTGGATGATGACAGATATTCGGATATCATAGAGAAGGTATCGAGGAATCTATCGATGAAGCAGAAAAAAGTGCTGATCGAGGCCTACAGGAACGGATACTTTGAATGGCCGAGAAAAATGAGTGTTGATGAGCTTGCAAAGCATTTTGGCATTGCAAAATCCACCTGTCTTCATCATCTGAGAACGGCTGAGTCTAAAATAATCAAGATTTTCCTCGAAGAGCTCAGAGACAGGGAGCCCCACCTATATGACATAAAAATAGATTCGGAACATCTTGTTCATTAATTTAATATGAATTTTTAATAAAAATATCGATTAAATACGTTCATGTTTGATTGTTATGATTTATTGGATGAGGTACAACTACATAATGTTATGAGGTGGGAGATAAGACTTCACGGTAGGGGAGGTCAGGGAATAGTCACTGCATCAAAAATTCTTGCTGAAGCTGCATTTGCTGAAGGATATCACTCCCAGTCAATTCCATTCTTTGGGGCTGAGAGAAGAGGATCCCCTGTAATGGCTTTTACACGGATCTCAGAGGATGAAGTTAGAGAGAGGAGCCAGATATACACTCCTGACTATGTGCTGATTTTTGACCCTCTCGTGATGAAAACGGTGGATGTCTTTCATGGACTGAAGAGTGGAGGCGGTGTTGCCATAAGTTCTTCCTCTGAAATCGATGAAAAATTATTTCCTGATATCAACCTAACTGTTGCAAAAGTCGATGGAGTTGAGATTGCAATAAAAAATAATCTTTTCGTTGCTGGGAATCCTGTTGTCAATATCCCCCTCATCGGTGCTTTTCTCAAAATTTTTCCGCACATAGGCATCGAAAATGTTGAGAAGGTTATTGTTAACAGATTTAAAAAAAGTCATGAAGATAGCATAAGGGCTCTTCATTCAGCTTACGATAATGCTGAGATCTTGGAAATCAGGGGTGTTAAAAGGAATGGAGTTGGAGAAAAGAAAAAAGCCGGTGAGGTATGGATTCCGGTATCAAAACCGGGGAAGGGAGCCGGAGGAATTACCGGATACTGGAGGGATTTCAGACCTGTTATTGATCATGACAGATGCACAAACTGCCTGAACTGCTGGATTTACTGTCCTGAAGGATCAATCAAAAGAAAAAAAGACTCTGTTGAAATCGATTACACATTCTGCAAGGGATGTCTTGTCTGCCTGGAAGTTTGCCATAGGAAAGCCATCACTTCTGAAAGGGAGGTGTTCGCATGAAGGAAATGCTTCTAACCGGAAATCAGGCAGCAGCCTATGCGGTTAAAAATTCAGGAGTTGATGTTGTTTCTGCATATCCAATAACCCCGTCCACTCCCGTTGTTGAAGAGATCGCAGAAATGGTTGAAAGGGGAGAGATGAACGCAAGGCTCATTCTTGTTGAATCTGAGCATTCAGCAATGTCAGCATGTATTGGAGCAAGTCTTGGAGGGGCAAGAGCTTTCACAGCCACTTCAAGCCACGGTCTGGCCTACATGCATGAGATGCTTCACTACGCTGTCAATGCAAGAACACCCATAGTCATGACTGTTGCCAACAGAGCAATAGGGCCCGGGTGGAACATATGGGCTGATTTGAGTGATGCGATGTCTCAGAGGGATGTGGGATGGATTCAGATTTACTGCGAGAGCAATCAGGAGATCTATGATTCAGTTGCAATGGCATACAAGGTTGCCGAGCATCAGGATGTTCTCCTTCCAGCCATGGTGTGTTATGACGGCTTTGTTCTTTCCCATACATCAATGCCTGTAAGAATCGATAATCTGAGCGAGCTCCTGAATGAATACGAACCTGTCTGGAAGGTTAATTTTGACAATCCTGAGACACATGGAAACATAACCCCGCCTGAATACTTCATGGAGCTCAGACACAGCATATTCAGATCACATGAAAGAGCTTTGAAAGTGATGGAAAGCGTTGAGAGAGAATTCTCTGAAATATTCTCAAGAAACACATCACTGATAACCGAGGAATACAGGCTTGAAGATGCGGACACTGCGATTGTAACAGCAGGAGCTATTTCCTCCGAGGCAAAAATAGCTGTTGATAACCTGAGAAAGAGGAGAATAAGAGCTGGACTTTTGAGAATAAGAAGCTTCAGGCCATTCCCATCAAAGCATGTTGTTAAATCTCTGAATGGCGTTGAGAAGGTGTATGTTTTTGACAGATCTGTCAGCATGGGATCGGAAGGACAGATTTTTCAGGAACTAAAATCATCTTTCCACAATTCTCCATCATCGCCTGAGATTTACGGGTGTGTTGTTGGGCTTGGAGGGAGAGATGTCAGATCTGAAATATTTGAGAGGGTTGTTTCTGGAAAAATCCGTTCGGGATGGGTTATGGAGGTGGTTGTATGAAAATGTCTGCAATACCACAGGAGGAGTACCTGCTTGAGGGAAATTCAGCATGTCATGGATGCGCTTCTTCAATGGCTTTGAGGATTGTTTTAAAAGCTCTTGGAAAGAACACAGTCCTTGTTGTTCCTGCAAGCTGCACATCAGTTTATCAGGGGGTGTTCCCCAATTCTGCAATAGCCGTTCCTGCTGTCAACTCTGCATTCGCATGCTCTGCAGCAGTTGCATCCGGTCTGAAGGCCTCTCTTGAGCATCAGGGAATCGATGCGAATGTTGTTGTATGGGCTGGAGATGGAGGAACCTATGACATAGGTCTCCAGGCGTTATCAGGGGCGGCAGAGAGAAATGAGGACATAATCTACATCTGCTACAACAATGAAATGTATTCAAATACGGGAATACAGAGAAGCTCCGCCACACCCTATGGGGCGTGGACGACAACAACAATTCGAGGCAAGAGGGAGCACAGAAAGGACGTTGCCGAGCTCATGGTTGCCCACGGAATCCCCTATGTGGCAACAGCTTCGGCAGGCTATTTAGATGATCTTTACAAGAAAATCAAAAAGGCAAGGAAGATCGAAGGCTTCAGATACATTGAGATTCTCAGTCCCTGTCCACCTGGCTGGAGATATCCGATGCAGAAAACGGTTGAGATCGCAAGACTTGCTGTTGAAACCGGGATGTGGATTCTTTACGAATGCGAACATGGAATTTTGAGGTTTACGGGTGTAAGCAAAGCCATAGCTGATGGAAGGAAGAGGATGAGGGACATTGAGGAGTATTTGCTTTTGCAGGGAAGGTTTAGGCATTTGAATGATGATGAAATCCGAGAAATCAGAAAATACATCACGGAAAGGTGGAAAAGATTTGCCCATATGAGAGGTGATAAGCATGCAGTTACAGCAGAGTTCTTTGTTTGAGTCAATGCTTGGAGAGGGCTTTGAGGAAATCATCTTCTTCAGCGACCCTAAAACAGGTCTGAAAAGCATAGTTGCAATCCATGACACAACTCTCGGCCCGGCTCTGGGTGGAACAAGGATATGGAACTACAGAAGCGAGATGGAGGCTTTAAAGGATGTGATGAGACTTGCCAGGGCCATGACTTTAAAGGCAGCAGGAGCGGGGCTGAATTTGGGGGGTGGAAAGGCAGTTATACTTGGGGATCCTGAGAATATAAAAAATGAATATCTGCTCAGAAGCTATGGCAGATTTATTGAGACTCTTGGCGGGAGATTCATAACTGGAGAGGACGTTGGAACAACTCTTGAGGACATGCAAACTGTAGCTCAGGAAACCGGATATGTTAGTGGAGTCAGATACGATCCATCCCCCTTCACGGCCTATGGTGTGTATGTGGGGATAAAGGCATGTCTCAGATACCTTTACGGCGACGAGTCTTTTGAGGGGATACATGTTGCAGTTCAGGGTGTTGGGAAGGTGGGGATGGAGCTTGCAAGGCTTTTGGTGGAGGATGGTGCAAAGCTTACCGTCACTGATATTGACAGGAGAAGGGTGAAAGAATGCATTGAGATCGGGAAGGGGCGTGTTGAGTATGTTGAACCATCAAAAATCTACTCTGTTGAATGCGATGTTTTCTCGCCATCTGCCCTCGGTGGAGTGATAAATGATACAACAATAAAAAGGCTGAACTGCAGAATAGTGGCGGGAGCTGCAAACAATCAGCTCGAGAGTGAGAGACATGGAGAGGTGCTTTCAGGAATGGGAATTCTCTATGCACCTGACTTCATAATAAACGCAGGCGGCCTGATTACAGTTGCAAATGAGTATATGCATGGAGAAATAGATGAGAGGATGCTTAAAAGGGAGATCGAGAAAATTGGGGATAGACTGGATAGAATTTTCAGAATGTCTGAAAGTATGCTCGACAGCTCTGGAATGCCAGCATCAACAGCAAAGGCAGCAGAGATGTTTGCTATTGAAAGGATAGAAAAAATTTCAAAGATGAAGAAGATTTACATACCGTAACTTTTATTCAGACTCAAAGCTCTTTCTCAGAAATTCTCTAATCAGCTCGCTTTCAACCCATCCCCTATCAAGCTCTCTCAGAATATGATTTATTCTTTCAATGTTTTCGTGAATCTTCTCTCTTTCCTCTTCGGGCACCCTCTCCGAAATGAGGACTATTGCCGTAAGGGGGTTCCTTATCTTGTCTATCAGAAATGCAAACTGCTCTATGTTGCGTTCAATCTGCTCGTACGCTTTCTTTCTTTCCTCAAATACTTCATGTGCTCTGACAGCAAAAGCAAGGTCTCCTGAGAGTATTATCAGCATCTCCCTCTCATCTTCCATGAACTCTCTTTCAGAATGCACAACAAGAACACCCTTAACACTGTCATCAACCATCATCGGAATTGTGAGAGCGTAAAGCTCTCCATGTAGCTCAATGAGGGGGCAGTTTTCTGGATGCTCCCCTGGGAGCAGATCGATGTATCTTTTTTCGTTAATGGCAATTCTTACGCATTCTGAGTTATCAAGCTCGGACAGGTAGAATCTCATCCTTCCTTCAGAGATCATTCCAATGTAAGCAGAGCAGTACTGTTCACTGAGAAGCTCAGCAGTTTTTGAGAGCAAATCCTCAAGCTCTCTTTCTCTGACAATCAGGTTGTTTATCTCATTTACAAGCTTTAAAATTCTGTTGAGTCTTTCAATTTCCCGTTCATGCGTTTTTCTCTCCGTCACATCTCTCGCAATCCCCTGGATCGCAGCAATCTCTCCATTTTTCAGAATTGGTCTTGCTCTCACCTCTGCCCAGATTTCTCTTCCATCTTTTGTTCTGCACAGCACTTCAAATGTCTCTGTGGGTTTTTTTGTTTCCACTATTTCATTCAGCATTCTCATCACGACATCAACGTATTCTGAATCGAGAATATCCGCTATGTTGTGTTCCGTGATCTCATCTTTGCTGTAACCGAAGGTCTCCAGTGCCATTCTGTTTGCTTCTAAGAAATTTCCCTCCAGATCATGAATGTACAGCATATCATTTGCGTTTTCCCAGAGCTCACGGTACTTCTTTTCACTCTCTGTAAGCCTCTCGTATGATTTTATCAGTTCCACTTCGTGTTTCTTTTTTTCAATTGCGTTTTTTACGGCAAGGGGGAGTTTTACAATGTGCTTCTTGCTTTTCAAAACATAATCGTCAAAGCCTGCTTTTATTGCCGAAACTGCAATCTCCTCGTCACCTGTGAATGTTAAGAGAATTATCGGTGTGTAAGGGTAGAGCTCCCTGATTTTTGCAAGAACATCAAACCCCGTTCCCCACCTCAGTCTGTAGTCTGTGATGACAGCATTAAAGTCAAAGTTTTCGAGAGCCTCCACAAGGTCTTTTTCAGACAGGACTTCTTTCACCTCGAAGTCTCTGAACTCCT
>JALUWC010000307.1 GCA_027019885.1 Geoglobus sp. | reverse complement strand
GAAATCGAAGGAGTTGAGTCTCAAAATGGGTTTTTTGGAAATTGGTTGTCGTGACATTCTTTTTTAACGCGCGAAAGGATAGAACTAGAGGAATCTCATCGATTTCCCCCAGTAGAGCAGAGGTTAATGTTCCAAGAATACAACCGTTTTTCTAAGACTACTGGACCTCCAGAATTACCAGCATCTGCTCTTGTGGATATTTTAATAAAATAATAGGATTTTTCTTGAAGTTCCTGTTGTAAATAAGGAATAAATACCTTAAGTTCATCTAAAGAAATTCGAAGTTCAACTTTTCTAGTTCTTTAGGGGGAGCCATTTACTGTGCTATGGGAGGCATGGTAAAGGGGATTAAGGGGCTTCGGAGAGAAAATAATCAGGCTACCTTATTAAACCTTAGTTTTCTTAAAATCTTGATCAAAAGAAAAGACTTGGGCTTTAAGTTTTTGTGCCTTTTGCTGAAGATAAAGATCAATTAAATCGATATTGATTTTTTCGTATTTACTGATAGTAGCCAAGAGTAGAGGTCTTTCTTCCACTTGTAAATCAGGAGAACTGGCTAGTTGAAGCAAAATTTGGACCGATTTTTTCCGACTTAGGGAGTAAACTCCACGCAGGACATAGTCAATTTTAAAAACCACCTGGGGAATTAAAATTAAAACCACTTCTTTTTTCTGGGCCTTAAGAAAAAGGTTTTTTGCTTTTTGAAAATGTTTTGGCTCATCCTGAAGCAAAAAGCGCAAAAAGACATTGGTATCGACCAGATATTTTTTAGTTTTTTTTGCGACCATATTTTTCTCCCCTCTTTTTGGCGGCCAAAAAAGCCGCTTTTTCTTCCTGCTGGATAATCTGGTCAATGTTTTTTCCTTTAATTGCCTTATCTTTAAGAGCGCCAGCTAGGTCAAGGATATTGGCGATGGGAGAGAGAATGATTTGGTTTTTTCTTAAGAAAACCTGCGCCTTGGGATAACGGTTAAGACCCAGTTTTCTCCTTATTGCCGCAGGAATGGTAACCTGTCCTTGACTGGTGATGGAAACAATTGCTGGCATAGTGCATTAATTATATATTGGTACATTACTTATGTCAAGACACATTACTACTTCGCCTCTTGGCAGAAAATCCAGGCTTTCCTGGTTGATTTTTTAGGTATAATTAATTGAGAGACAATGAGTACTTGTGAGCGGGGCGGAAATCCAAATAGGCTGTTTTTGTGGGCCGAGGGCTTTGCGAATTGGCCTCAGACCCAGCTGTTTTTCGTTGAGTTTGCGGGCACCCTCATTATTGAATTACAACACTTTTCTAAAAAGGGAACTTCTGATATAATAATCCAAACTATAGGGATATAATGGATTAGTTGTTTTATGCAAACAAGGATGGGTGACAGTAAAGAAAGAGAAGTGAAGATACTTAGCGATCCAGGAGTACTGGATTGGGGCTCTCCTTTTGTCGACCTCCCTCGGTTGGGTTTCGATGAACTCTCAAGAAGAATATCTGGATTGGTTAAGGGAATGACACCTAGGGAGGTGGTGATAACAATCAATCATTGTCCAGAAAAAGCCGAAGAGAGAGAAGTGTTGGCGCGAGTGGTTGTTCAACTTTTGAATGAGATGAGGGCTAAAGCGGCAGGAATAGTTTCTACAAGAACAGGTTTAGATGAAGCGTTACAAGTAGTCGAGGGAAGGAGGAATGAGGTTACTCCGCCCGGGGTTGAGAAATTAACGATAAAGTTTCCAGATGGCACTACTCATCAAGGGGATCCTATCGGTGCAACTAGAAAAGCACTAGAAGGAAGGCTTCTTAGTCCGAGGGTGCCGATGCTTCCTGGGGCAACGGTGGCAAGAATTGGGGCGCGAAGTTTTAGCTTGATGATTTCAGGAGACTGGGCAGAAATAGCACATGACAGGAAATAACTAAGGCGCTTTCCTAATAAGTAGATTTATTCTTCTAAACTCAAATCAGGTCCCCCGAGAAGGAGGGTTACCTGGACCTGATTTGGTCCTATTCTTGGGAAAAACCCTACAATCTTTTCATCGCTAACGCTAACTCCAAATGCCGCTCTCGGATCGGAGGTTCCTCTAGTGGCG
>JALUWC010000306.1 GCA_027019885.1 Geoglobus sp. | reverse complement strand
CAAAAGCCACGAGCACCCCTGCGAGAATTAGTAAAAGAGGTGCAGAGACATGTGCCAGTTCTCTGCCAGAAAACATCAATAGAATTGCAAAAATGACAAAGGGCACATATATTTTCTCATCTCCCGGTATCTCGTCCTTGGAGATCCATGCAACCCATATTGCAATTCCAAGAGAGGATATTGCTGCAATGTGTGGTGCTATTCCCCAGATAAGAGCAATTGTAATCACAGCTATAGGCAGAAGGATATACAGCTTCCTTATGAAGTAGTTCAGAGATGTCAGAACATCTCTTGAAAGACCTCTTAGACCCAGTTTCTTGGTCTCGAGATCTATAAAGATGTAAACCCCTGCATAGTAAATCAGCGCAGGCAAAATTGCGGCAATTATAAGCTTGTTGTATGGCACACCTAAAAATTGTGCCATGATGAATGCTGCAGCTCCCATTATCGGGGGCATGAGCTGTCCGCCTGTTGAAGCGACAGGTTCAACAGCTCCAGCCGTTTCTGAAGGATAACCTGCTTTCTTCATCAGCGGAATTGTGAAGGTTCCAGTTGTCAGGACATTTGCAACCGAACTTCCGCTTACAGTCCCCATCATACCGCTGGAGACAACTGCAGCCTTTGCCGGCCCTCCCTGCCTGGGACCAAAGAGAGAGATCATGAAGCGGGTTATGTAATCACTCACTCCTATTCTGAGAAGGAACGCTCCGAAAAAGACGAAGGCAAAGACGTAAATGGTCATCACGTAGAACGGGATCCCAAATATTCCCTGATCCAGGTACAGATACTGAACGAATCTGTTCCAGTTGAACATTGTGTCTCTTATGCCATACGCCAGAAAAACCAGAACTATCGCTGGCAGGATCCACCCCACAGTTCTGCGAGTTGCTTCGAGCACGACTGCTATGGCTATGAGTCCGAAGATTACATCATAGATGTTGACATCGTAAAATACCATGTACGTGGGAAAGCGGTAGAACATGTAGAACATGCTGAGAATGCTAAGCGCAATCAGTACCCAGTCGTAGATCTGTACGTTCTTCAGGTACTTCTCCTTGTCTCTTATTGGATATCTCAGAAAGGCTATCACCAAAATCATGGCAAGGATAAAAGCCTGTCCCTGCTTGTCCTGGAAATCAAGCCGCAGAAGTGGGATCTTGTATCCAAGTTTTGAAAAGATATCGTAAATTGAATATGTGAAGTTAAAGATAAACAAAATCTCATAAATTCCGATGAGAATAGCGGCAACCTTTACAATAAGGATGAGTTTCTTTGAAAGAGTTCTTGTTCTTTCAAGTGCGATGTACTTTTCAACCTCCTCCATTATATCATCTGCCATTACATCACCTTTTTGATGGAACAATCAGCATGTAATTTGGGATCTGTTTAATTCGAAAGCTCAGAATTCCGTCCTCATCTGGCTGTACAAAAACGGTTCTGTTGTCAATTCTGATTTCAAATCTGTTTTCCTTTATGAACCAGTATTTCCACTCATAACCAAGATTTTTATCCATCCTGCTGACAAAATATCCATTTTCTATGGTACCATTTAAAGGCTGTCCAGCCATGAAATCTTTCCATTTCTCCTCCACCGCAAATATTCCGGTTTTATTTATCCGGTAAACATCAACAACATCAGTAAGGGATACGCTGTGGACGTATTGAACAGAAAGGATGAGGGTGGATGTAAAGGGAAAAAGCATGGAATGATTGTTAAAGGACATTTCAAGAACGTAAACAGGTCGAAAAATCACGTAAAGAATGGAAACTGATAAAAACAAAAATAAAAAATATTTTTTTTTATTCAACCAGAAGCACCTCATTGCCTGAGTTCTGCCGGTACTGTTATGCCATTCTCCTCGTAATACTTTACAGCACCCGGATGCAGGGGGATCATCAATCCCTCAAATGCCCCGTTCATATCTATCTGCCTTGCAACCTGATGTGCCTTTGCAAGCTCATCTATGTTTCCATAAAGAACCCTGGTCATCTCATAAACAACCTCATCCGGCAGATCTCTGTGCACAGCAAAGGTGGACTTGACAGCTATGGTCTGCACGTCCTCGTCCTGTCCGTTGTAGGTTCCAGCAGGAACAACAACCTT
>JALUWC010000305.1 GCA_027019885.1 Geoglobus sp. | reverse complement strand
TGCCAAAAAGACTTGGCTTGGGCTGATATTTTTTTTCTATATTTATTATGTCCCTTTTAATATATTCAATCTCCCTATGGAGATTTTGAAGCTTCTTCAGGATTTCTGCCGCAGACATGTAAATCACAACATGAATAAATATAATTTTACCGTCAATAACACTCTACGATGGCATACAACTCAACTTCTCCTCAGCCCCGCATATACCACCGCCGCCACTCCAGCAATCAGAGCAAGCACGCTTGCTATTACCATCTTCATGGCGAACCTCACATACTCCTCATCCGCCACTATCAGCCTATACCCGCCTTTCCCCAGCGCAGCCTTTGAAACAGCCTTCTCCGTCTTCGGTATGGTAACATTCATACTCTCCACCACAGGCTCAGCAGGCAGCATGTAGTAAACCTTGACCACATCGCCCCTCTTCAGCCCGCTCTTCTTCACATAAAACCCGCCGCCAGCACTCTCATTCCCAAACCACATATCATGCTTTCCCCTCGGCCCATTGATACTATCCCTGAAGTACATCCCTATGGCACTCTCTCCCGTGGAGTTAAACACCGCAGGTAGCCCTTCTTCACCAGCAATGGCAATAGCACCCTCCGGCAGATAAATAGCACAAACGCTGGTGTCGTTCACCTTAGCCCCCTGATAATTATAGGGTGAATCAGAAAAGGGATCAATGTCCCAGTCGTTCTCCTCCTTCTCAAAGCGATACCACACCTCATAGGCAACGTAGTTGTAGCCTCTTCTCACAGTGCGGTTTACAACCACCGGCGTGCACAGTGCCTCATGTGCCAGAGTGGAGGCTTTCTTCTTTATTGTGGCGATGTCGTCGCTGTAGCTTATATGTATGGGGGTGAGCCAGTATTTGAAAGAGTATGTTTTCTCTGGCATGACGTTCTTAAATTTCCACATTGCAAAATAGGTCCTCCACCTGTCACCAAGGTCGTTAGAAGTCATACCATAAAGCTTTTTGCTTATTATCAGAAGCGTTGTGGTTTTACCCATGTCATAAATGAGCACATAGTTATCCTTTACACCACTTGCCGCAGCAGGCTCCACAACATCAGGCCACCTCTTATCAGTTCCATCCCCCTTGTATGTTGTCTTTGGCTCATGCAGCCCTGGCACTAAAATAAACTTCCCCTCCCCCAGCGTGGGAAAATTGGGATACATCGCCACAAGCTCACTGCTGCTTCTCGCTGTTACCAGTACCTCGGTGAATGCCCTCAGCTTATATTCCCTTATCCTCCTTTTTATCTCTACCCAGGATGTGTTATCCGCAACAAAGGTGGCATAGGTAGTGTTTATTTCGCTGTAGTAGGGCCCGGAATACGGCTTAGATACATTCACATGGACGAAATTCTTTCTATACCAGTATACAAGGGGCCTAATTTTTCCATCATCCAAATACTCAAATTTCGACCAGTGAGCGACTGTAGTACCCCACTGAGTTATAATCTCAGAAGGACTTTTAGCTTCTATAGCGTAAACACCAATTACACTCAACATAAATACAAGAAATACAATTATAATATTTCTACACATGGCATTTTAACCTCCAACATATATATTCTCAAGTGCTACATGCTGCATGTTCTGTAATAATTTTAAATTATTAATATTTTAAAGATTTAAGAAATTATTAGAAATTATCAAAGTAATGCTTGAGTTCATATTTGTTCTATTCCTCCTAATATTTTATATGTGATAGCGTTTCATCAATTGTGTCACTCAAGGCAACCTACCCCCTTTTACCAAAGAAAATAACCTCAGCATCCAGTTTAGAGAACCTTCGCCACTCTCGCTGAGAGTGGCTTCAATTTCCCTCGCAAAAGCTCTGGAAATCTCTCAGCCTTCTACTTCTCAACTTAACATTCTCCTCTCTCAGCACTAAGTAGAGCACCTTCTCCAGGCTTCTGGGTGAGAAGATTTCAATCACCTTCGCTCGTCGCCTCACCTCCTTATTCAACCTCTCAATGGCGTTGGTGGTGTAGAGGAAGCACCTGATCTCCTCCGGGTACTCCATAAAGGTTGTAAGCTCCTCAAAGCACGTCTGCCAGTGCTTCACCATTCGAGGATACCTGCGCTGCCACCTCTCGGCGA
>JALUWC010000304.1 GCA_027019885.1 Geoglobus sp. | reverse complement strand
ATAATAGGCCTCGATTCCAGCTTTCTTGGCGTTGTTTGCCATAACCTTATCGTTCGTTATCAGAATTGAATTCGTCAGCTTTGCTGTAGCGATAAAATATGCATCAACCGCTCTACATCCCGTATTTTTACAAACCTTGAGGATTTCATCAAGTATTGGACTCTCATCGATCAAATTGAAGTTTTCAAGGACGAAATCGTATCCAATATCTGCCAATTTGGCGTTATATCTAACGAGAACACCGAGTATCTCCGCTAAGATCAACTTTGGGCAGTGTACTGATTGCCTTTAGTGGATTTCAGAAATTCCTGTGATTTCTTGTGCCTTTCAGCGTCTCTTTTCGTGAAGAAATCGATTAAAATGGAGGTGTCGATTGTTAATCCCATGGTCTCTTCCTCATTTCAAGTAAAACTTCCAGAGGATCTTCATCGATCTCAGCTTCATTTAAAATTTCATCAATCTTTTTTGAAATTTCTTCAATGTCACCCATCTTTTTTTCCTCTATTATTACCTTTCCTCTGGTTTTTTTCGACAGGTCTTTTAACGGTTTTTTGGTAAGGCTTCTTGACTGTGTATGAAACTGGCACAGTTGGTAGGAGTGTTAAAATCAAAACTGCGACCACAACAAATACTCCAATCCATTTTTTTTGTCCATATCTCCCACCTCTCTGAGTTTCATTTATTAATGCTAGTATTTAATAGTTACCCAAAATAGTACACTAATTTGGTGCTCGGAAAAACATAGTTTTACCAAAATGGTGCAACAGTTTATGTTAAAAGATATTGGAAGACTCATCAACAGACCAACAAAGACTGGAAAGAAGATGTATGACAAGTTCTTTGTATACATCCCAACAAGCGTTGCAAAAGACTCTGCCTTTCCTTTTAAACCCGGAGAAGAAGTGATAGTGAGAATAGATGGGAAGAGACTTGTGATTGAGAAAATCGAAAAATAATTATTAACTGATCATAAATATCCAATTATTATTATAAAATTTAATTTTAGTTATTTTTGAGTATTTTTAATTTTCATTTGAGTTTTTCGTTATAAGTTTGTATAGATGGCTTAAACGACTAACCTCAGAAATTTTGCGATTGCAACCCACAGATTTTACCATGATTTGGGTTGAAGAGTCTCCAAATATAACAAAAGAATGAAAGAAAAGATCAAAAATCACCCCTTAATCTCTCTGAGCTTCTCAACCAAGGCTGGAACCACTTCAAATATATCTCCGACAATTCCATACTGAGCCACTCCGAATATCGGAGCCTCAGGATCCTTGTTCACCGCAATAATCAGTTCGCTGTCTTTCATGCCCATTATGTGCTGAAATGCACCGCTTATTCCCAATGCCAGGTAGAGCTTTGGTTTGACCGTCTTACCAGAGATTCCAACCTGCCTGTCTTTGGGCAGCCATCCGCTGTCAATAACAGGTCTGCTTCCAGCTACAACTCCTCCAAGGGCTTCAGCAAGCTCCTCCGCAAGCTCTATGTTTGAGACATCATCTATTCCCCTCCCAACAGAGACGACTATGTCTGCCTGACTTATGTCAACCTCTCCAGCCTCAGGCTCAACTATCCTGACAAACTCTCTCTTCGCTTTTGCAGAAGGTTTTATTCCTGAGTCAACCACCTCACCCTGGGCACTGCACTCATCCTTGAAAACTCCCTGTCTCACCGTGAAAACGTAGCTCTCAGCCTCCTTCACGAAAACATCAACAAGGAGCTTTCCCTGAAATATATATCTGGTTGCCTTGACTCCGTTGCTCAGATCAAGTCCAACTATGTCTGTCACGATGGGTGTGTTGAGCTTAACTGCAAGAAGTGGAGCATACTCAGCCCCTCTCGATGAGTTTGCGACAAGCACAACGTCTGGCTTCTCCTTTGAGAAAAGCTGAACAAGCACATCAACATAAAGCTCAGGGTTGTAATGCTCCAAGCTGGAATCCTCGATCTTCCATACTTTGTCTGCGTGTTTTGAAAGCTCTTCAGCATGAGCTGAGATGTCACTTCCAATTACAACCGCCTCAGCACTGCCATCTCCCTTTATTGCATTTGCAAGGTTCAGCAGCTCAATACTGACAGGATCAAGCTCTCCTGAGCTTATCTCAGCAACAGCAAAGACCCTCATCATATCAACCCCCTGTCCTTCAGTATTCCAATAAGCTTTTCAGCAATCTCATCAGGTGATCCTTCAATGAGCTCTGCCTTCTCAACTGGAGGCACATAAACCTTATCAACCTGAATCATTCCCTCTCCAGCATCAACGCTTATCTCTTTGAGCTCCTTTGTTTTTGCCCTCTTTATACCCATTATCGAGACGTATCTGGGCTCATTTATACCGCTCTGGACTGTGAGAAGGGCTGGCAGTGGCAGAATGTTCTCCTCTCCGTAACCTCCCTCAAGTTCCCTCACAACCCTTATCTTATCATCCTCAACACTTATGCTTGTTACGGCTGTTGAGAAGGGTATGCCGAGCATTCCTGCCAGCATAGCTCCAACAAGAGCATTGTTGTAGTCCTGGCTCATGAGTCCTGTCAGAATTAGATCAAAGCCCTCATCAGCTATTGCCTCCTTCACGGCCTTTGCAGTCAGATAGGAGTCCATTCCCGTGTCAATGGGTATCTTTATGGCTCTATCAGCTCCCATTGCAAGGCATTTTCTCAGTGTATCGTCAGCATAGCCCACTCCAACAACAATAACCTCCCCTCCATGCTGCTCCTTTATTCTTATTGCCTCCTCTATCGCATATCTATCCCAGTCGTTTATGTCAAAAACAAGCCCCTTCTCATCAACACCCTTCCCATCAGCCGAAACACGAATCTCGCTCTCAGGGTCTGCTGCATGCTTCGCAAGAACTATAATTTTCAAGGTCATCACCTCTCTTTACGTTAACTTCCAGCAGTTCATAGCTTTTTCCAAAAAATAAAATTGTAATTATTTATTATTCTCATCTGCCCCTGAATTCAGGCTTTCTCTTCTCAAAGAAGGCTGCAAATCCCTCCTTCACATCGTCTGTGGATGCTGTTATTCCGAAGTACGCTGCCTCGATTGCCTGTCCAGCCTCAACGGGAAGCTCATAGCCAAAGTTTATTGCGAACTTAGCCAATCTCAATGCAATCGGAGCGCTTTCAGCCAGTTTCGCTGCGAACTCCATCACCTCATCCCAGAACTTTTCAGGCTCAACAGCCCTATTGACAAGTCCCACTTTCTCTGCCTCCTCACCATTAAGCCTCTTTGCAAACATTATCAGCTCCTTCGCCTTTGCTATGCCGAGAATCTTCGCCATCCTCTGCGTTCCACCCCATCCCGGAATGAGTCCGAGAGATGTCTCTGTCAGTCCGATCTGAGCGTTCTTCGCCATTATTCTGAAATCGCATGCAAGTGCGAGCTCGCATCCACCTCCGAATGCGTAGCCATTAATTGCAGCTATGACGGGCTTTGGAGTCTTCTCAATTGCGGTGAATGCCTCCTGTCCCTTGGCTGAGAGAAGCATTGAGACAGATGGGTTTAGCACTTCATCTGTGCCAGCAGCCTGCAGATCAAGACCTGCTGAGAATGCCTTGCCTTCACCTGTTATGACAATCACTCTAATTTCACTGTCAAAGCTCAGCTCATCCAAGGCTCTTTTCAGCTCATCCAGCAATTCAATTGTTATTGTGTTCAGCCTGTGCGGTCTGTTCAGGACGAGCTTTGCAATGCCCTTATCAAGCTTCTCTATCCTTATGTTCTGATAGGTTCCAGCCTCATATTTGTAAAATCCTTCAGATGTTTTCTTTCCAAGCTTGCCCTCTGAAACGAGCCTCTTCAGGTATTCAGATGGCTTGAGGATCTCATATCCCTTTTCTTTGCAGATCTCCTCAACCTTTGAAAGAATGACATCAAGCCCGATTTCATCTGCCATCTCAAGAGGGCCTTTTGGCATGTTTGTTCCAAGCTTCATTGCGGTATCGATTTCCTCTGCATCAGCCACACCCATGTCAATAAGATCTGCCGCAATGTTGATCATTGGGGCAATTATCCTGAGAGCATCATACTTTCCAGCCTTTTCTTTGGCAATTTTTGGCCTCCCTCCCCTCCAGTCGTAGAAGCCCTTTGCAGTCTTCATTCCAAGCTCCTTGCTGTTGAACTTCTCCTCAAGAAGCTTTGATTTCGGCACTATATCCCACTGCTGGCCCGCATAGTACAGAATGTCCAGACCAACAAAGTCAGAAAGCTCCAATGGCCCCATCGGCATCTTGTATGTGTAAAGCAACTCAGCATCAATCTCCTCAACCTCGGCAACTCCCTTCTCGGCATCATCTATTGCAAGAACAAGGTAAGGTACGAGGCATCTGTTGACTATGAAGCCTTCAACATCCTTCTTCACAACAACTGGCGTTTTTCCAATGCTCTTCACAAACTCAACCGCAATGTTTACTGTCTCGTCTCCAGTTCTCTCTCCCCTTATAACCTCAACGAGAGCCATGACTGGCACGGGATTGAAGAAGTGCATTCCAACAAACATTTCAGGCCTGTCTGTTGCCTTTGAGAACTCTGTAATGCTCAGTCCAGATGTGTTGGTTGCAAGGAGTGCCTTTGAGTTGAGCTTACAGACATCCTGAAACACCTGCTTTTTGAGATCCATTATCTCAGGCACAGCCTCAATAACGAGATCTGCATCCTTCACAGCCTCCTCGAGGTCTGTTGTGAAATGGATTCTGTTCATTATCTCCCTGTACTTGGGAAGGCTTATCTTGCCCTTGTTCACGGCTCTTCTCAGATTCTTCTCGATGTTTGCCTTCCCTCTCTCAAGGAACTCGTCCTTTATGTCCCTCACCCAGACCTCATATCCAGCCTGAGCAACAACCTGGGCTATTCCAGAGCCCATCGCTCCCGCTCCAAGAACAGCAACTCTCTTTATTTCCATGCCATCACCCCTCAACAGGCACTATTTCATACATGAAGTAGCCTTCCTTTCTCCTTGAAACCTCAATTTTAACCTTTTGGCCAGGCTTCACCTTCTTCGGGTCTCCCCTCAGCCATGCTGTAATCTTCACACCCTCCTTTAGTGTTGCTATTGCAACAGTGTATGCATCGTAGGCTGAGAAGCTTGGTGGCTTGACAAATATCACAGTCAGTGTATCAAGAGTTCCCTCGTTGCTGAGCTCAAGCCACTCCATATCCTCATCCATGCATCTCGGACAGTCCTTCTGCGGGGGGAAAAAGAGTTCTCCGCATTTCTTGCATTTTGTTGCAAGGAGCTTTCCTTCCTTCAACCCCTCAAAGAAGTTCTGGATGTTTTCTATTGATATTATGTACTTTACAGTCAGATCCCTCATGTCCACCCACTGCAGAGCACCGCTCTTCTCATCAATTGCAACGGGAAAGCCATACTCCCTTATGTTTGTTTCAGCAGCTTTTTTCAGGTCTTCCATAAAAATCACCTCTTCTCAAGTCCATAAATTGTAACGTAGGTGTAATGCCCAGTCCCACCAACATTGTGAGCTAAATACCTTCCATTCTTAACATCCACCTGCCTGCCATTTTCTGCCTTGCTCAGAAGCTGTTTGAAAGCCTCAACCGCCTGGCTTACTCCTGTCGCACCTATGGGATGACCCTTTGCCTTCAAACCTCCATCCACGTTGACAGGAATTCTTCCTCCGATGTATGTCTGCTCCTCTCTGATCAGCTCAACACCCTCTCCTCTCTTTGCAAATCTGAGATCCTCATAGGCTATGATTTCTGCTGCCGTGAAGCAGTCATGAACATCCGCCCCATCTATCTGCCTGTATGGGGAATCCACATCTATTCCAGCCTTTCTGTAGGCAACCTCAGCTGCGTATGATGCTGATTTCAGTGAGGTGAAGCTCTCCCTTCTGCTCAGATTTGCCGTGCCTGTTCCGACACCCTGACTGAGAATCCATATCTTCTCATCTATGCCCCATTCCTTCACCTTCTCCTCGCTTGCAAGAATTACAGCAGCAGAACCATCTGTTATTGGAGAGCAGTCAAAGAGCTTGAATGGCCATGCCACATATGGAGAGTTGATTGCCTGCTCAAGGCTTATCTCTCTCTGAAACTGAGCTTTTGGATTCCTCGCACCGTAATAATGATTCTTTACCGCAACCTTTGCATAGTCCTCCTCTGTCGCTCCGTACTTTGCCATGTATGCTGTTGCATGCAGGGCATAATAGCCGGGGAATGTAAGCCCAAAGTTCTCAAACTCCCAGAAATAGCTTCCAAATCTGCCAATTAGCTCAATAACGGTTGGATTTGGTGACTCCTGCATCTTCTCCAGTCCAACAACAAGCACGACATCAGCTTCACCGCTCTCGATTGCTGTGTAGCCAACCCTTATTGCAGCATTTCCCGTTGCGCATGCTGCCTCTACTCTCATGCTTCCCACATCCTCAAACATGCCGTACTCGTAGAGCAAAGGCGGAACAGCCGCCTCACTGCTCCACAATCCAGCAGTTCCAACAACCATGAAGTTTATGTCCTTCTGCTCCACATTTGCGGACTGCATCGCAGGTTTAATGGCCTCCCAGGCAAGCTCAGGAACATTGACATCCTTTCTGGCACCAAATCTGGAGTGCCCAACTCCAATAACTGCCACTGACATACACCACTGTAACGTTCTTTCATTATATAATACTTTCTCGCTTTTCCTTCTTTTTTTAAAGGTGTAGGGTTTCGAATACTTTTTATTTCAGAAAATCTTTCATGATTTTTACGATATTGACTCTAAAACATTTATAAAGTTTTTGCTGATTGTTAAAAGGGCGAGGGTTTTTTATTTTTCGCAAAAGAATTTTATACTTCTCAGTGCAATAGACTGAGGGTGATTGTAATGGCAGTAAGCTTTCAGTTTACCGAGGAGCAGGAGGACATAAGGAAGGCTGCGAGAGAGTTTGCAGAAAAGGAGTTCACGCCTGAACTTGCCTTGGAATGTGATAGGGAGGAGAAATTTCCCTTTGAGCTATACAGGAAATGTGCCGAGCTCGGATTTCATGCGGTGTCAATTCCAGAAGAGTACGGCGGTGGAGGATATGGAGCAATAGAGCAGATGATCGTCATGGAAGAATTTTCAGCCGTGAATCCGGGACTGGGTTTGGCTTGCCTCATTCCAACCTTTGGGGTTGAGATTCTTCTTTTACACGGCACTGAGGAGCAGAAGGAAGAGTATGTCACAAAAATCGCAAAAAGTGGAATAATGGGAATGGCAAACACCGAGCCTGATGCAGGGAGCGATTCGGCAAGCATAAAGACAAAGGCTGTAAAAGATGGCGATGAGTGGATCCTCAATGGGACAAAGCAGTTCATATCAAATGGCTCAATAGCAGATTTCATACTTGTAACAGCAAGAACGTCTGAAGTTGAGAGTTTTGAAGCTCGGCATAAGGGAATAAGCTATTTCATAGTAGAAACAGATAGAGATGGATACAAAGCTGATAAGATAAAGGGCAAAATGGGGATAAGGGCAACTGACACTGCTGAGGTAAGCCTGAACAATGTCAGAGTTCCTGAGAGCAGTTTGATTGGAGATGAAGGAAAGGGATTTTACTACATGATGGAGTTCTTTGATATAAGCAGGGTCTGGGTTGCAGCACAGGCTGTTGGAATTGCAAGAGGTGCATTGAACCTTGTCATTGATTATGTCAGGCAGAGAAAGGCTTTTGGAGTGCCTTTAGCTGCGTTTCAGTACATTCAGTTCAAAATTGCGGAGCTTGGAACAAAGATTGAAGCTGCAAGAACTCTTGCATACAGAGCCGCATCAGTGCAAGTTGAGACGGGAAAGCCCGACAACACTCTCTCAGCGATGGCAAAGTGGTATGCTGGTGAAGTTGCTGTTGAAACTGCAAACTGGGCTCTTCAGTTCCATGGTGGATATGGTTACATTGATGAGTATCCCGTCAACCAGTTTTACAGGGATGCCAAGATAACCGAGATTTACGAAGGAGCCAAGGAAGTTGAAAAGCTGATAATTGCAAGAAATCTATTTGGAATCAAGGGAAGATAGCTCTTCTATTGCCTTTTTCAATTTTTTGTATGTTTCCTTAACCGCCTCAGGTACCACCCTGACATCTGCAAGCACGGGCATGAAATTTGTATCTCCGTTCCATCGCGGAACGAGATGCATGTGGATATGCTCCTCAATTCCCGCCCCAGCAACTTTTCCGATGTTGAAGCCAATGTTGAACCCGTCTGGATTCATTGCATTCTTTATTGCCTTGACCATCATTGCAGAGAGCCTCATGATTTCCAGAAGCTCGTCATCGCTCAGATTATCAAGACTGCTTTCATGTCTGTATGGAGTGATCATAACATGCCCTGGATTGTAGGGGTAGTTGTTCATCATCACAAAGCATTTATCGCCTCTGTAAAGAATAAGCCTTTTTTCATCACTTTTTTCCCTTGAAAAATCACAGAAAATACAGCCTTCATGTTTTGGAGCTTCAATGTACCTTATCCTCCACGGTGCAAACAGCCTCTCCATACTATTTCATTATGCATTTTGTGTAAATATCTTGCCCTTCAATTGCTGTGTGCTGGATGCATTAACCTTAATTGGTATGATAACTCATCCAATGATTTAGACTGGCTTGAATCTCAAATTTAAAGACTCAGAATCACCCAAAAATTTTTATATTTGAATTACTTAATTTATACTCGAAAAAAGCTAAGGAGGTGTTTTGATGGAGCTACCCCTTGCACCTGTTGAGAGAATTATAAGAAAGGCAGGTGCTCAGAGAGTTAGTGAAGATGCTAAGAAGGCTCTGGCTGAAGCTGTTGAGGAGTATGCGATGGAAGTTGGAAAGAAAGCTGTTGAGCTTGCCAAGCATTCTGGAAGAAAAACGGTTAAGGTGGAGGACGTAAAGCTTGCGATAAGTCAGTAATTTGTTTAATTTTATTTCTTTTTATATTTTCCCTAAAAGGTCATTTATTTTTCTGATATGCATTTGTTCCCACTCGGTCAGCTCTTTTAATGTCTTTTGCACCATCTCTACAGATTCTCTGTCAATCTCTTTTGAAAGCATCGGATCAGCCAGATCCAGCATATGCCCGTAGTAATTTTTGGTCCAGTGCTCGTACTTAAGCAGTTCATTTAAAACTCCGGCAAGCAAGTTACCAGAAAAATCAAATACGGGAATTTTAATATTTCTTGCAGAATACTCTCTGAAATCCTCAAGACTCACTCTTATGTCCTCTACCATCTGCTCCAGTATCCTTTTATGGATTTCATTATCTTTCATCAACTGAAACATTACATCCCAGAAATTGGCGTTAGTTGTCTCCAGAAGAGCCTGAGAGATTATCTCCTGTTCGGCATCCTCATACCTGTAAGCTCTTGCAAGCATTCTTGCAAAAACCACAAGGCTATCTGCCATACCCAATCCAATTGGACAGCATGTATTTTAATTTTTTGGGAAAAGTATTGCAAGTTTTTGGTATTTCGAACATTGAATTATATTGACATTACGAAGATGCTTTTTCTAGTGAAAACATCTTCCAAAATTTTTTGAACCAGATTTCTCCATCAGATCCAATGATAACCTTTGTCGGACTCGGACTCTGGGATGCAAAGGACATAACGCTCAGAGGCATTGAGGCGATTAAAAAAGCAGACAGGGTTTATGCCGAGTTC
>JALUWC010000303.1 GCA_027019885.1 Geoglobus sp. | reverse complement strand
CCCCGGTGTTTTGTAAACATGGAGGAGTGGGTGCAGGTTTCGCCGGAAGGCGTTGTGGAGGGCTGGGTTTTCGTTAATTACGAATATTTTGGCATGCCAGTAAAACCACCGTATATTATGGGATCTATTAGTTTAGATGGTTCGGATTGTGCTTTTGTACATATGATTGGCGGTTTTGATTTGACGAATATTGAAGATGCACGGAAGCGAGTGTGGAGTGGAGTGAGAGTTCGTGCAGTGTGGAGGGAAAGAAAGCTAGGAACCATCTTAGACATTAAATATTTTAAACCCATCTCATAATTAAATTTAAGAGTGTGGTTGTGAAATCAATAAGGGAGGAGGAGATAAATGGCTGATAAAAGTATATCTCATGTAAAGTTTAACCCAGAATGGGGTTTAAATCCTCCCACACCTCTTCCACAACAACCTGCATACACTATTCTCACAAACTCTGCCAGGAAGTGGCCACAAAGAACGGCATTGATTTGCTGTGGGCGGATGATTTCCTACGAAGAGCTGAACTCCCTTTCCGACAAGCTTGCCCAAGTATTAGTACAAGTATTTGGGGTCGAAAGGGGAAATAGAGTAGCCACCATGATGCCTAATTGCATTCAGCACACAATAGCCTTCTTCGCCATATTAAAGGCTGGTGCTGTGGCTGTTCCTTGCAATGTAATGTACAAACCGAGAGAATTAACATATCAAATCAACGATGCAGAAGTAAAAACTATCATTGCATTGGACACCTTTTATCCCATCATCTCTGAGGTGAAAAAGGCAACAATGCTTGAGAATATTATTTTAACTAACATGAAAGATTTCGTTGGAAATGAAGAGGAAATTCCTGATCGATTTAGGAATGATCCCATAAATCCACCTGACATTCACAAATTTACTCAATTACTTTCTGAATCGGATGGTAATATTGACTACGTCCTAACTGACGTGGAAGATCTTGCAATGCTCTTGTACACCGCAGGAACGACTGGTCTATCCAAAGGAGTCATAGAAGCAAACCGCAATATCTGGGCCTGCACCTCGCCAACCGTTGATGTTTATGGTTTAACGGAACAAGATGTAAACCTTCAAGTAATGCCTATGTTTCACTGCTCAGGCTATTGTTTAGCCCAGCTACCTACACTTTTTGCTGGAGGAACGGTAGTTCACGTGCCTTTGTTCAACCCAAAAAGCTGCATTCAATGGATTGTTGAATACGGAGTAAGTATTATTTTTGCTCCGCCCACATTTTATGTAGCGTTAATGAATGAACCCGAATTTAAACAATACAAGTACTCCTCTCTCCGAATCACTTTTTCCGTTGGAGCACCACAGCCTGAGCCTGTTAGATTTGGTTGGGAAGAAGCTACTGGCCTAAAACTTTTGGATGGATATGGCATGACCGAGACTATGTGCCAAGGAGCCTCTGTACTAAGCCTGCCCAATAAATATCGCCCCGGAGCCATCGGTTCAGCATTTAATTGTGAAATTAAAATTGTGGATGACAATGGAGAAATAGTGCCAAGGGGAACCATAGGAGAGATCATGTTCAAAGGCGTGGGTGTTGCTAAAGGCTATTGGAAAAAACCCGAAGAAACCGCAAAAGCCTTCCTTTCTGATGGATGGTTACATTCTGGAGATGCTGGATATATGGATGAAGACGACTTCATTTATTTCGTGGATCGTTACAAGGATCTCATCGTAACGTCAGGCTATAATGTTGCACCTGCCGAAGTTGAAGCTACTATTATGAGTCATCCATCAGTAAAAGAGGCTGCTGTGGTTGGAGTTCCAGACAAATATAAAGGTGAGGCGATTAAAGCCTTCATAAGCCTAAGAGAAGAATGTAAGAGAAAAGATATAAAAAGCTTAAAAGAATCCATCTTGGAGCATTGCAAGAGGGATCTCGCGACATTTAAGGTTCCAAAGTTTATTGAAATAGTGGATGAAATTCCTAAAAGTTCAATTGGTAAGATACTTCGCAGGAAACTTCGCACTGAAACAGAGAGATAGAAGATGCGAGGAGGAGGCTATGAATCATGAGCGTTACGCTTGGTAGATATTTTGAGGATTTTGAAGAAGGAATGAAGTTTAAGACTCCTGCAAGAACAGTAACA
>JALUWC010000302.1 GCA_027019885.1 Geoglobus sp. | reverse complement strand
ATTCACGCATGGAAATCAAATTTTCTCAGGCTTTGCTTAGGGATGAGCTTCTAAAGCACGGAAGTGTGATGTTCATCGCCTCCCTGGTGAGCAACTTCCTGAACTACGTGTACCAGGTCTACATGGGGGTGGAGAATGAAAAAAGTCTCAATTGTAATTCCAGCCCTTAACGAGGAGGGAGTGGTGGGCAAAACGGTGAGAAGCATAGACGTCGTGAATCTCAAGAAGCTGGGCTTGGAGGTTGAAGTAATTGTAGTTGATAACGCCAGCGAAGACGGCACAGCAGAGGAGGCGAGGAAAGCCGGAGCCAAGGTGGTTTACGAGCCTTACAAGGGCTATGGCTCTGCCTATCTCCGCGGCTTAAAGGAAGCTACCGGCGATATTATTGTGATAGGTGACGCAGACGGCACCTACCCTTTGGATAAAATTCACGAGTTCATACAACCAATTCTCCGCGGCGAAGCAGATTTTGTCATAGGCTCCCGCTTGAGAGGCCATATCCACGACGGCGCCATGCCTTGGCTACACCGCTACATAGGCAATCCCCTGCTTACCTTCCTTGGGAACTTATTCTTTAAAACCAAGGTGTCAGACTTCCACTGCGGCATGCGCGCCTTCACCAGAGAGGCTCTTAAGAAGATGAATCTGAAAACCACCGGCATGGAATTTGCCACAGAGATGATTTTAGAGGCTGGAAAGAAGAAGCTGAGAATTAAAGAGATACCAATAGAATACAGAAAGCGAGCAGGCGGCAAAGCCAAGCTCAAGAGCTTCCATGACGGGTGGCGCCACCTCCGCTTCATGCTTTTGCATGCCCCCAACTACCTCTTTCTTGTACCGGGCTTATTCTTCTTCCTACTGGGTATAGCTCTCATGCTCCTCCTGCTTTATACACCACTCAAAATAGGGGGCATTTCCCTTGAGATGCATCCCATGGTTCTCGGCTCACTGCTTACCCTCTCCGGCTTCCAGGTACTCCTATATTCCATAATCGCCAAGGACTACGGCAGAACCACAGGTTTGATAGAGAAGAGCAGAACAATCGAAATCCTCAGGAAACACTTCTCTCTTGAGAATGGCATTCTCCTTGGCAGTTTTATCGCTCTTACGGGCTTCTTTCTCAACGCCTACATCCTGTATATCTGGATTTCCAAAGGCATGGGAAGCCTCTCCACCGATACATTAAAACTTGCCATCTTCGCAGCCACCATCTTCATTATCGGCATAGAGATAATCTTCTCTTCCTTCCTCCTGAGCATCTTTAGCATAGAGAGGATATATAAGGGGTAGGCAGCAGCTGTACCCAGCGCCGGGTAACCCCAAACTGCCCCGCAACAGAGGCGGTGCTTAAGGCCATAGTCTATTACCCGCTTTACCATCTTCTCCACATCACCCCGAGATAGTTTCATCATGCGGTCTTGCAAATTTACAGCACAAGCGAAATGTTTTGCAGATAACACACAAAAGCCTACTCTCCCAATAGTTTTATATATCTTTTTATGGTAATTTGTAGAATCCACAAATGGAGGGATATGAATGGAGGAAAAGAGAATATTGGTGACTGGTGCAGGTGGATTTATTGGTAGTCATCTTGCCAAGAAGCTGTACGAAGATGGACACTTTGTTAGAGCGGCGGACATAAAGTGGGATGGATATTTTGAAGAGCCGTACTACTCGGAAAAGTTGACCCTCGATTTGAGAGATTACAAGAACTGCCTTGAAGCTACTAAGGATATTGATTATGTGTATCACCTTGCCGCTGATATGGGTGGGATAGGTTATATTACCAAGGTTGGTGCTGATGTGATGCACAATAGCGGTTTGATGAATATCAACATGCTTCAGGCGTGTGTTGAGAACAAAGTAGATCGTTTCTTCTTTTCTTCATCGGCATGTGTATATCCTGAATTCAAGCAACTTGACGAGGAGGTTACTCCTCTAAAGGAAGAAGATGCGATTCCAGCCCAGCCAGATAGCTATTATGGCTGGGAGAAGCTGTATATGGAAAAAATGTGTGAAGCCTATAAAAAAGATTATGGCCTCGCAGTGAGGATAGCAAGGTACCACAACATCTTTGGCCCATACGGCACCTATAAGAGGGGTAAAGAAAAAGCTCCCGCTGCGCTGTGTAGGAAGGTGGCGGAAGCTTCTAACCCCGGTGAGATAATCATCTGGGGAGATGGGAAGCAAACTAGGTCTTTTCTCTACATAGACGACTGTGTTAGAGGCACCATAATGCTTATGGAGAGCGACTACGATCAGCCCTTAAACATCGGCTCAGACCGCTTGGTTACCATAGACGAGCTTGCAGACATAATAATTAAAATTTCCGGCAAAGAGATAACAAAGAAGTACGACCTTACTGCTCCGCAGGGTGTCAGAGGGAGAAATGCAGATTTAACCCTCGTTAAGAAGGTACTCGGCTGGGAGCCGAAAGTATCCCTGGAGGAAGGTCTTGAGAAAACCTATCGCTGGATAGAAAGCATGGTTATGAAGGATAAAGAAAAGCGGTGAGGCGCATGCCCACCATAAGCCTCGTTCTTCCGACGAGAAACAACGAGAAGGACCTTCCACCCCTTCTGGATATGTTTTTCTCCCAAGATGTTGACGCCGACTTGGAGGCTATTATCTTAGATTCATCAGATGACAGAACGCCGGAGATAGCTAGAGAGTACGCAAAAAAGTATGATATCAAGGTCACAAGAGTTGAGCCAGAGGACTACAACTACGGTGGTACCAGAAATCAGGGAGTACGTATGTCACGTGGAGACTATATCGTTTTTGTTTCAACGGACATTCAGGTGAGAGATAGGAAATGGATCTCCAAGCTACTCAGACATTTCAAAGACCCAGAGGTAGCCGGGGTGTATGGTCGGCAACTGCCCAAGGAAGATGCTCCTCCTATGGAGGAGTTCTTTATTCAATACACTTATCCTCCTGAACCTAAAGTTTTTTCTCTCAGCGGTTCTCTTCACGACTTCTTCTTTTCCAATACAAACTCAATGATTAGACGTAACGTGTGGGAGAAAATCCCCCTGCCGGAGATGCTAAAGAGCGAAGATCAGGAGTGGGGGAAGCGTGCAGTGCTGGCTGGCTACAAAATAGTTTATGACCCCGAAGCTGCTGTGTACCACTCACACCACTATACCTTGAAGAAGGTTTTTCAGGAGTACTTCGACTCAGGAGCTACGCTCCCCTATGTCTACAGTGATCCAAGAATACAGAGAGACAGCTTTATCCTCAGAGGACTTAAATATGAGTACAACGGGATAAAGTACTTCCTGAAGCATGGCTACGCAAAGTGGATACCCTACGCTATGCTCTACGACTTTATGAAATTCTTAGGATACTTCTTAGGAACCAAACACAAATATATGCCCCTCTGGCTCAAGAGAGCACTATGTAAGAAGAAGAATCACTGGGATAAGTATGACGATATAATTAGTGAAAAATTTGAGTTTAAAATCTCAAATTCTCAATATAGAGGTGAAGCCTTATGAGTAGTAATAATGTAATTGTCCTTGGGATACATGATGGCCATGATGCAGGTGCTGCTTTAGTTAAAGATGGAAAAGTGTTAGCAGCTATTTCTGAGGAACGACTGAGAATGAAAAAGCATTTTAATGGTGTACCTGAATTGGCTATTAAGGAAGTTTTCAGGGTTGCAAATATTCATCCAAGTGAGGTATCTGCAATTGCAATCAGTGGTTTGAATAGGGTATATGCACCCAAAGATGAATTGCATTTTAAATTGAAAGTTTTTGAGTTTATATCACCTTATATACCAAAAAGGATTTTTACTAAATTTTACGTGAATCTTCTCCATAAATTTCGTGATATTAAAAAAATTAAGAAAGTTTTATCAAAATTAGGTATTGATGATAAAGAAATATTTTTTGTAGAACACCATACCGCACATGCTTATTGTGCATATCAATCCAGTCCTTGGGATGACCCCTTAGTGTTAACTTGCGATGGTATGGGCGATGGTCTCAGCTCTACTGTCAATATTTTTAACAATAAGGGAGAGATGGAGAGACTTGCTTCTTCCACTTATTATGATAGTGTAGGAAATGCATTTTATAGTGAAATTACTGCCTATTTAGGAATGAAACGCTGGGACCATGAGTTTAAAACCATGGGTTTGGCTCCATATGGTAAACCGGAATATTGTTATGATAAGATGAAAAAATTGATAAGAATAAATCCTTCAAACCCATTAGAATTTCAGAACATAAGCGGAAGGTGTAATACCCGCATTCAGGGAAAATTACGGAAGTTGCTAGCCGGACAACGTTTTGACAATATAGCTGCTGCTGCTCAAAAATATCTTGAAGAACTTCTGACAGAGTGGGTGAAAAATGCCATTGAAGCTACTGGAAAAAATAAAGTCGCAGTAGCAGGAGGTGTTATGTTAAATGTAAAAGCAAATAAGAAAATACTTGAGTTGCCAGAAGTTGATGACTTATTTATATATCCTGCATCTGACGATGCTGGGCAACCTGTCGGTGCCGCACTAAAAGTATACTATGACCTGTGCTGGCGTGATGGTATTAAACCAAAGAAGATACCAATAACTGATGTTTATTATGGTCCACAATATGATAATGAACAAATTGAAGATACTATTAAGAAAGCTGGTCTAATAACAGAGTTTTATAGTGATATAGGCAGTATTGTTGGTGAGTATCTCACTAAAGGGAAAACTATAGCTTGGTTTAATGGTAGAATGGAATTCGGTCCTCGTGCATTGGGCTGTCGTAGTATTCTGGCCGATGCAAGGGATCATATAATTAGAAGAAAATTGAATAAACAAGTAAAAATGCGGGATTGGTTCATGCCTTTTGCACCATCCATTCTTGATGAGCGAAAGGAGGACTATTTGGTAAATCCAAGACGTTCCCCATATATGACTATGGCATTTGATACAACCGAAAATTGGCGCGACATAGAAGCCGCGGTTCATCCCTATGACAGAACCGTCCGTCCTCACACTGTAGATAAGGACTGGAATCCAGAATACTGGAAAGTTATTAAAGCTTTTGAAGAAATAACTGGAGTAGGGGGCATTCTCAATACATCATTTAATCTACATGGATATCCTATAGTATGTACTCCGGAGCAAGCGCTTTGGACATTTCAGAATTCCGGATTAGATGGACTGGCTATTGGAAACTATTTGATTTTAAAGAGTTGAGGTAATTATAAAATGATTGCACATAATTCATTACAAGGAAAAAGAAAAATTAAAATTCTTAACGTGCTTCATGTTGGAGAGCTGGGAGGTCCTCAAATAAGGGCTATCTCTGTAGCAAATAAATTAAGATTTCAAAATATTGAAACTATTTTTGTGATACCAAAAGGTAAATATAAATTTGCTGAATTAGCTCGTTCTGAAGGTTTTAAAGTTTATCAAGTAACTGAAGTACTGGGGGATCCAACAACTTTTTTAGGAATTTTAAGAAACATTAAATATTCGATGATGCTTCCAATTTCCGTTATAAACATTTCAAGAATAATTCAAAAAGAGAAAGTTGATATAGTACATAATAATACTATTTTCAATATTGCAGGATTTTTAGCAGCTATAATTACAAAAAGGAAGTTAGTTTGGCATTTAAATGATACAATGGCACCGAAAATTATCAAAAAAATAATGTGTCCTCTAGTACTCAAATGTTCAGATGCAATAGTAACTGCATCAAAAGAAGTGGCAAGATATTATTTTGGAAATAAAAATATTAGTAATCTCTCAATAATTTACGCACCAGTTAATATTGAAAGATTTAATCCAAGAAAAGTTTCGAAAGAATACAAAAATCTCCTAAGAAAAGAATTTGATATTAATGAAAATGATATAATTATTGGTACTGTCGGAAATATCAGTAGAATTAAGGGATATGAATATTTTATAAAAGCTGCTGCTTTGGTAAAAAAATATGTTGAAAAAAAGGGTAAAAAAGTAAAATTTATCATTGTAGGAGATGTATTTAAAACACAAAATAAATATTACAATGAATTAAAAGAACTAAAAAAGAATCTTAATTTGAATTCTGATTTGATATTTGCAGGATTTCGTAATGATATTCCTGAAATACTTTCGATAGTTGATATTTTTGTGTTTACATCTCTTTCTGAGGGTTGTCCTATAGCTGTTTTAGAAGCTATGGCAGCAGGTTTACCTATTGTAGCCTCAAAAATCAATCCAGTGTCTGAAATTATTAATGAAAAAACAGGAATATTAGTTGAACCAAAGAAGCCAGAAGCCATTGCTAATGCTATAATAAATTTGTTAGAAAATCCAGGAATGTTAAATAATATTGAAGGAAAAAAAATGGTTACAGAGAATTTTTCATTAGACATTTGTGTAGATAAACATGCTCATTTATATCGTCGTATTATTAACAACTTAAATGGAGGTAGGTAGATGACCATTTTACTAACTGGTATTGATGGCTACATGGGCTGGCCGACTGCGCTAAAGCTATCGCAGGAGTTTCCAGAGGAGCGCATCATCGGCGTTGACAACTTTGCGAGGCGGAAGTGGGTTGGGGAGTGTGGCTCCGACAGCGTGGTGCCAATATACAGCATGAAGGAGAGGCTTAAGGCTGCGAGGGAACATGGCTTTGAGAACATCAGCTTCGTGGAGGGCGACCTTACTAACAAGGATTTTGTGGATAGGATAATCTCCACCCACAAGCCCGAGGTTGTGCTCCACCTTGCGGCGCAGCCGAGCGCGCCCTACTCGCAGATAAACGGTGAAAGGGCTGTATTTACTCAGAAAAACACTGTGCTCAGCAACGCAAATCTGCTGTGGTCGCTTAAGGAGCACGGGCTCACGGATACGCACTTCATAGAAACTACCACCACTGGCATATACGGCGCTCCCAACATACGCATAGGTGAGGGATTCGTTAAGGTGGTGGACGAAGAGGGCAACTCTGACGTGTTGCCCTTCCCCAACATCGCCAGCAGCTGGTACCATGTTTCCCGCGGCTTCGGCGCTGCAAACATGATGTTGATGAACATGCAGATAGGCATGCCGTGCACCGACGTGAGGACGAGCATAGTGTATGGCATAGCCACAGAGGAAACAGCGCTGGATGAGCGCTTAGCAACTCGCTATGACATAGACTTCTACTTTGGCACGCTCTTCAACCGCTGGTGCGCGATGATGATTATCAACCACCCGCTCACCATCTACGGCTCGGGCAGGCAGATAAAGCCCTTCATAAGCCTCGAGGACACTGCCACATCGCTGGTTAAAATAGTAAAGAAGGGGAATGAAGGGAAATACGAGGTTTACAACCAGCTGGTGGAGTACGTGAGGATAAAGGACATGGCGGAGTGGATGAACCACACGGCTGAGAAGCTCTTCGGTAGAGCACCAGGCATAGAGTACATTCCCAACCCCAGGAAGGAGAAGGAGGAAAGCGAGTACAGCTTTGAAAACGAGAACTTCCTAAAGGTGCTCGGCAAGCCAAAGCACGAGAGCATGCAAGAGACTCTGCCAGAGGTGCTGGAAAAGCTTAAGAGGTACGAGGACAGGATACGCGCATACAGAGACAGGCTGATACCAAAGAAGAGGTAGCTCCTGATGCACGTCCTGGTTACCGGCGGCTGCGGATACATAGGCTCCGAGCTTGTCCCCCTTCTGCTCGAAAAAGGCTACGATGTAACCATTCTGGACAATTTCTCGATGAGCAGCCCATCTATTCTCTTCAACTTGAGAAAGGATGTAAACTTTATCTTCGGAGACATCAGGAATGAGGAAGATGTGAAAAGTGCCCTGAAGGGCTGCGACGCCGTGGTTCACCTCGCCGCGCTTACTGGCGCAGATGAGTCCTTCAAGGCGAAGGAGCGAACCTTCGACATCAACCTTAGAGGCACAGAGAACCTGCTGAAGCTTGCAGCAGACGAAGAGGTTGAGAGATTTGTCTTCTCCTCTTCCTGCAACATATACGGTAGGCAGGAGGGGGTGATCAGCGAAGAAAGCAAGCCAAACCCGCTGAACCCCTATGCGGAGTCGAAGCGCCTCGCCGAGGAGGCGTGCTTAAAATACCAGCGAGAGCGTGGCTTGAGTACCAGCATACTGCGCCTGAGCACCCTCTACGGCTACGCACCAGGGGTACGCTTCAATCTCGTAATAAACATGTTTGCCCTCTACGCTTTAACGAATCATCCGCTCACAATATACGGAGACGGCACCAATTGGAGGCCTTACATCCATGTTAAAGACGCAGCAAAAGCGTTCCTCTTCGCGCTTGAGAGAAGAGATTTTGAGAAGGAAGTGTTCAACGTTGGCTCAAACAGGGAAAACTACAGAATTAAGGACATCGTTGCCCTCTTCAAGGAAGCCTTCAAAAAGAACCTGGGAGTGGTCTACCTCAGAGATAAAGATTCGGGACCGAGCTACCGTGTGGACTTTTCCAAGATTGAAAGGGCAGGATTCTCCTGCGAGCGCAGCGTAAAAGATGGCATAAAAGAACTGATAGAGAAGTTCATCAGGATAAAGGTGAAGAGGAAATGAGCGTGATACTGGTTACTGGTGCCGCAGGCTACGTCGGCGGACACCTCATAAACAGCCTCTTGGAGGATGAACGCTTCTCCAATTACCACATCCGCGGCATAGACAACTTTCTGGTGGGCAGGCGCGAAAACTACAAGCTGATAAAAAAGTCTCTGCACGTTGAGTTGCTTGAGATGGATTTTACAGATTATGAAGACGTAAAGCAGATGGTAAAGGACGTGGAGATAGTCTACCACCTCGGAGCCATCTCTGGCGTTGTATTCTGCAACAACAACCCGGCTGAAGCATCCCGTATAAACGTCGAGGGAACGAGGAAGCTCCTCGAAGCTGCGGCAAACGCAAACTGCGAACACTTTATTTTCCCCTCCTCCGCGGCGGTGTATGGCAACTCCGGTGCTGACCCCGTAACCGAGAATGTGCCATGCATGCCTCAGAACATCTACGGCGCACTCAAGGTGAGCGCCGAGGCTCTGTGCGACGCCTACCACCACAGCTACGGGCTGGGCACCACCATACTCCGGTGGACCAACATCTACGGCAAGGGGACATACATGAAGTGGCGTACCGTTATCCCTGCCTTCGTGCGCCGCGCTGTTAGCGGCGAGCCACTGGTAATCCACGGCTCTGGCAGGCAGAAGCGCAACTTCATCCACATCGACGACGTGGTTGACCTTTACAGGGCGGTGATAGATAAACGTGCCGTGGGGGAGAAGTTCAATGCCGGCGGAGAGAGTGACATCAGCATTCGCGAGCTTGCAGAGCTGGTGAAGAAGGTAGGAAAGGAAAGATTCGGGCTTAATGTTGAGATTGAACATGCACCAGCAAGAGACCCAACGCCTGAGAGGCAGTTCAGTACATCTATAGAAAAGCTTGAAAGAGTTTTAGGATGGAAGCCTAAAGTGAGTCTTGAAGAGGGGATCACAATGACATTTGAGGCGACAATCGAGGAAAAGAGGCAAGGTTTCTATGATGGACAGAAATATTTTTAATAAGCTCTACTTGACAACTTTTTTCTTATCCACTTTTCAATTTTCTGGTGTCCTAGGGAGTTGTGTGTTATCTGCCAAACATTTCGCTTGTGCGGTATTAGGCACGAGCCTTTGATGAAGCTGAGTCAGGATGATGTAGAGAGGATAGTAAAGCGGGTGGTTGACTATGGTCTCAGTACTG
>JALUWC010000301.1 GCA_027019885.1 Geoglobus sp. | reverse complement strand
TCAAGAAATACTCTTCTCAAATATGAGGTTGTTATTTTTGCACTATCTTAGCAACGCCGAGGTGACGGAGTGGTAACGTGGCGGACTGCAGATCCGCTTTTCGGGGGTTCAATTCCCTCCCTCGGCTCTCCTGACTTCTCTGTAAATGCCTTGGCACTTAATAGCTATTAAAAGGAGAGTTATAAGCATGGGCGCCAAGGCAGATATATACAACAGGGGGGCGGTTTTCGATAGGACTCTTGAGCGCTACCTGGCTAAGTTCTACCCTAAAGACAGGGAGGATATTGAGCGGTTTATCAACGATCTTACAGCACAGGGATATAGCACTGGTAGGGTGAACAAATATCTCGTCACTCTGGTTAGCATAAAGAGGATCCTAGGCAAGCCTTTCAGAGATGCCAGCTTAGAGGATGTAAAGCGCTTTGCCGCAAAGGTGGAGAGGAGCGACTACAAGGCATGGACCAGGCACGACCTTAAAGTTATTCTGAGGCGATACATGCGCTGGCTGGGGAAAGATGATACTGTAAACTGGATGAAGGTTACATTACCGAAGAATGGCACCTTACCGGAGGAGATTCTCACAGAGAAAGAGATAAAGCGCATGGCAGAGGCTGCGATTACCAACAGGGATAAAGCCTTTGTGCTAGCTCTCTACGAGAGCGGTGCCAGGATAGGCGAGTTTCTACCTCTTAGGCTCAAGCACGTGAGCTTTGATAAGTATGGCGCCGTGCTCAGGGTTACCGGTAAAACAGGAGATAGAAGGATAAGGCTGGTTTTCTCTGCCCTACCACTTCAGCGCTGGCTGGAGGAGCATCCCGGGAAAGACGATCCCGAGGCTTATCTGTGGTGCCAGGTAGCAGGACCCTACCACCCACCACAGAAGGTGAAGAACAAACACCTGAGCTATGGCTTTATCTGCCGCCTGCTGCGAGAGCTGGCGGAGAAGGCAGGGGTTAAGAAGAAAGTTAATCCCCATGCCTTCAGGCATGCGAGAGCTACCTTCCTGGCTCGCCATTTAAAGGAGCCTGAGATGCGGGAGTTCTTTGGCTGGGGCAAGGATTCAGAGATGCCCTCTATCTACGTGCACCTTTCGGGGCGAGATGTGGATAGCTCTGTGCTGAGCATCTACGGCATTCAGGAAGCCAGAGAAGATCAGGAGCCGATCCTAAAGGTGATCTCATGCCCACGCTGCCATGAGCCCAACGATCCTGCCTCGCGGTTCTGCAGAAAATGTGGCTTACCTCTCAAAGACGCCCAGGCAGCGGATAAGCTGGAGGAGGTGGTGCTTGACCTCCTGAGAATAGTGGCAGAGACAAATCCGGAGGTTAAAAAGCGATTTCAGCAGATAGTTAAGGAGAAAGGCGTAGAGGAGTTGTTTGAGTGAGGCTAACCTCTCATGAGGTTAGAAAAAAGAAAGGGAGGTGGAAAAAGTGTTTCCGACCGTAAAGAAAGTAAAATGTCCCTGCTGTGGTGAGGAGCTCGCTGTAGAGCTTGAAATACAAACCCGCCTTACGGAAATATACGTAAGGACAGTGAAGGACCACATAGACAGCAAGCGAGAAGAGATAAAGTGGATATTAATGGTCGACGACGCAGAGCTTGACAGGAGGATACAGGCAGGAGAGATCCCGCGGGGTATCTGGGAAGGCGTAGTCGGTAAGGAAATCGAACAGCGTGCCTACTAAAATTTTCTTTTTCTAACTTTTTTATATCAAAAATCTAATATTCCGAAATCTCAGTTAAACAAATTATCTTCAAACATTTTAGAATCATGACGAAAATGTTTTATTTGTAGCAAGGATTTTTGTAATTTCCTAAATGTTGCATACTTTTTTTACCACTTCTTTAGTAGCAAGCTTTTAAAGTTTTTTATTAAGGATTTTAACCAAAAACTCATTGCGTGGGGACGTTAACTCTTTTTATTTAGCACGGTGAAAGAAATGGCACGATTTACGAGAAAGTTGCAGAAAAACCGAGCTTCGCAGAGCTATGTGTTAACAATACCTCGCCCCGTAGTAGAGGGGCTCGGGCTCCAAGGTGGCGAGTTTGTGGTAATAGAGGATTTTCCACACCAGCGTAGGATCGTAATCACACCAGTAACGCTGGAGGCGGTGGATGATGGAG
>JALUWC010000300.1 GCA_027019885.1 Geoglobus sp. | reverse complement strand
AGGAAGATTTGACAGGGTGGTCATGCCAGCCCCCTACAATGCGGATGAATTTTTTTCATTAGCACTCATGAAGATCAGGAGCGGCGGATACATTCATTTTTACACATTTTCAGGAGAGGAGGAGGTTGAGGAAAAAAAGAACTGGGTTCTTCAGGAAATTGAAAAGATGGGGTATGCTGGGGAGGTAGAATACTACAGAGAGTGCGGGAACTTCGCTCCAAGGGTGAACAGATACGTCTTTGATATATTCATTTCAGAAGTTCCCTGATTATTGCAAGGCTTGACTCCCTGGCAATACTCGAAACACTGCCTCCCCCAAGCACAACAACAAGCTTTCCATCTGAATGCTTTTCTGCAATTTCCTTTATTATTCTGGCATGCTCAATGTAATCCCTGACGGTCAGACCTATGTCTCCGTAATCTCCCTGATGGGTGTCATGACCAAAATACCAGACGACGATATCGGGTTTGAATTTGACAACATAATTCTCAAAATCCCTCACCGCACGATTGTAATTTGCTGTGAAGTAGCTGACATCTATTTTCAGCCCGTCTCTGCTTTCATAGCTTGTCGGGCAGATACAGTAGTGAAGAAAGTTCTGATCATTTTTTGTCAGCTCTCTCGTTCCATCTCCGTGGTGGGCATCAGTATCTATTACAGCAATTCTGACATCTCCATATTTATTTCTCAAATTTCTGGTACCGAGAACAACATCATTGAAACAGCAATATCCCCAGAAATAGTCTCTGCCTGAGTGATGACCGCCGGCACCGATATAGACAAATGTATTTCTCAGCATTCCAGAATAAACCATCTCCATTGCCTTCACAACTCCCCCGGCAGATCTCCAGGCTGTCGAGCAGAATGAGTCCAGTCTGACACCATCAAGCAGATCTTTCGTGTGAACCTGAAGAATCAGTTCCTCGTCAATCTCAGGACTTTCAATGAGCTTGAAGTTCTCATACTTCTCAAATTCCTTAAAAGCCTTTGGAAAGTCGCTCAATCTTGTTCCAACTGTCAGATAACTCCTCCTGCTGAAACTTTCATGGTAAAAAACACCTGTAATACCCATATAACTGAAAGGGGTTTTATCATTAATAACCTTTTCAATTTTAAACAAACCACTGTGCTATGAACACCGAAAAAATTCCGGTCAGAAAAATTCCGTCAAAGGTTCCTGCACCACCTATACTCACCACTCCAGACCCTATTTTCTCAATGTCCCTGAGATGAAGTATGTCAGCTCCAAAAAGGACGCCCAGCACTCCAGCCGTAAATGCGATTCTTGGAATTTCAAACGCTGGTGCAGATGCGGCCAGTACAGCTAAGTATGAGAAGAGGGCAGATGCAAGAGGTGGTATGAGCATTGGCACAGTTATGCCAACTCCAGGAACCGGTCTTGCGGATATAAAAGTCACAAAGGACGTTAGAATGAATGCAAGGGCAAATGCATCAGATGTAACTGAAAATAAGATCTTGAGAGAAATTAGAACCGGAATCACGCATCCCCCCAGATTTATGGCAATTACAATTTTTGACCTTCTCCTCACAGTGTACATGAACCCGAGAAGTGAGTATCTCCTTTCTATGAGCCTTCCTTCCTTTTCAAACAGTGGTATGTTGATGAATGAACCGATGATAACCAGAAAGAGAATCACTATCCCATCCTTAACCGAGAGCTCAAGAACCTCTGATATGGCAGAAGACGCTCCAAAAACAAAGAGAACTGCCAGAAATGGAAGAAGGATTATAAAAATAAATAGGGGAAAGAAGAGAGGTGGGAAAAGATAATCTCTCATCACACTCTCTTCCTGTCCACAACTACATAATCGCTTACAGATCTCACGCTTTCAAATGGGATTATATAATAACCATCTTCCTTTCTGAGCCCTTCGATCTCGTTTTTTGGTCTCACAACTATATCAACCAGACTTCCTGTCTTGTAATCAAATGTTATCGTATGCACAACTCCCACAATAGTCCCATCGGAGAGCAGAACTGTTTTGTTGAGCATTTCCCTCACAAAAACCATCATCACCACCTGTCAAGAAATTGGTAAAGGCTGGTATAAAATTTTCGCTATCCGTAACCGACCATTGCTTTCTGTGTTCCCCTTGCCTCTTTTGCCTTCTCCTCAAATTTCTCGTAGAATGAGATCATGGCCTCTGTTATGCTTGGTTTTATCTTTCTTATCGCCTGTATAAAGTGCTTCATTTCAATTCTCTCGATCTGCATGTCCTCTCTCAAAGCAAGCATGACAGCTTCTCTGCAAACAGCCTCGATGTCTGCTCCAACATAGCCTTCGGTTATCTCTGCCAGTTCCTCCAAGTCAACATCCTCTGCGAGAGGCATGTCCTTGACATGAATTCTGAAGATTGCTATTCTGCTCTGCTTGTCGGGCGGTCTTACATAAACAAGCCTGTCAAATCTGCCGGGTCTGAGCAATGCTGGATCGAGAATGTCAGGTCTGTTTGTTGCTCCAATGACAACAACACCATCCAGTTCTTCAAGTCCGTCCATCTCGGTTAGGATCTGATTGACCACCCTCTCAACAGCTCTGCTTCCCTCATCTATTCCCCTCATCTGCGCGATGGCATCAATTTCATCAAAGAATACTATACACGGCGCCACCTGTCTTGCCTTTCTGAATATCTTTCTGACAGCCTTTTCACTCTCTCCAAGCCATTTTGAGAGTAATTCACTCCCCTTAACACTTATGAAGTTTGACTCGCTCTCATTTGCTACTGCTTTGGCTATCAGAGTTTTTCCAGTGCCGGGAGGACCAAATAACAGTACACCTTTCGGCGGTCGTATACCAAATTTCTTGAACTTCTCAGGATATTTGAGCGGCCACTCCACAGCTTCAACTATCTCTCTCTTAATATCGTCAAGTCCACCAACATCATTCCATGTCACCTTGGGTATTTCAACAAACACCTCCCTCATTGCAGATGGCTCAATTTCCTTAAGTGATTCCCTGAAATCATCAAATCTCACCTTCAGATTCTCAAGAACCTCCTGAGGAATCTCGTCCTCCGTTATATCGATCTCAGGAAGGATTCTTCTCAAAGCTTTCATTGCAGACTCCTTGCACAGTGCTTCGATGTCTGCTCCAACAAAGCCGTGAGTTTGATCTGCCAGATATCTCAGCATCTCCTTTACTATCTCCCTTTCAAGCTCCTCTCGCAAATCGTCTGGTAAGAGTTTTTCAAGCGTTCTCTTTATCTCGTCTCTGACCTCACTTTCCTTGACATCCTCAATGAAGAATTCAATGTCCCTGTATCTGGAATCCCCGTTTTCCCTGAGTGTTTCCATAAGATTTTCCAAGGCAGGAACGACGAAATCAAGTGAGTAGTCTGGCTCGAGGGGCATGTTTCTTGTGTGAATCTGAAGTATCTCAAATCTTCCCTCTCTGTCAGGAACGCCTATCTCAATCTCCCTGTCAAATCTGCCGGGTCTTCTCAAAGCTGGATCAACAGCCTCAATTCTATTTGTTGCTCCGATGACTATGACCTGACCTCTCTCCTCAAGACCGTCCATCAAAGTAAGAAGCTGAGCAACAACTCTTCTTTCAACCTCCCCAGTTACCTCATCTCTCCTTGGAGCTATTGCATCAATCTCGTCAATGAATATTATGCTCGGAGAATTCTCTTTTGCCTCTTCAAAGATCTCTCTCAGCCTTTGCTCGCTCTCTCCATAAAATTTGCTCATGATCTCAGGACCGTTTATTGTATAGAAGCTCGCTCCTATTTCATTTGCAACTGCTTTGGCTATCAGAGTTTTTCCAGTGCCGGGAGGGCCATGAAGCAGAACCCCCTTTGGTGGATCAATGCCCAGCTTCTGGAATAGCTCAGGATACCGGAGAGGGATTTCTATAACCTCCCTCACCTTTTGAAGCTCCTTCTTCAATCCTCCGATATCCTCGTAGGTTACCCCTGACTTTCCAAATCTCTCAAATCCCTTCACAGGTTTGTCTCTCAGAACGATCTTTGTTATCTCGTCTATTATCACAGCACCCTTTGGCTCTGTTTTTACAACCGCAAGCAGCACAGCCTGCTGTGACTGTCTGCCAAAGGTGAATGCTGTTCCAAGAACAGGGACTATATCCCCTTCAGTTACAGGCCTTTTCAAAAACTGATGCTTGAGGTAGCTTTCCACATCTCCACCGATTATTCTGAAGTCAAACTTTTTCAGGGGTGCGAAGATGACCTGCTTTGCAACTCTGTATTCAGCCTTTATTATCTTAACATTTTCCCCTATGTTCACTCCAGCATTATCTCTGATGAAGCGATCGATCCTTATTATTCCCTTTCCCCAGTCTCTCTTCGGAGCTCTCCATACCTTAGCGACTGTTTTTCTTCTTCCCTCTATTTCAATTATATCCCCGGGCGAGATATTAAGTCTGAACATTGTTTCGGGGTCAAGCCTCGCTATGCCCCTTCCTGAGTCACTTGGATAAGCCTGATTCACTTTCAGGGTGATTTCTTCCATAGTATTAATTAAGTTAGAGTGAACATAAAAAGTGTTGTGGTGGTATGATGAGATTAGCAATATTTGATTGCTTTTCAGGTGCAGGCGGGGATATGATTGTGGGATCACTTCTTGGTGTCTCTCTGAGGGAACAGGATCTGAGAGAGATCGTGAAAAAGCTTGATCTCAACGTTGATTTTGAAATAAAAAAGGTGAAGAGGAGCGGAATTCAGGCAAATCTGATAGATGTAAAAGAAGGAGCGGTTGAAAGGGGGTTTAAAGAGGTTGTTGAGATAATAAAAAAGTCCGACATTGAAAAAAAGGTGAAAGTGAAAAGTCTGAAAATTTTCAGAAAACTCGCAGAGGCTGAGGGGGAGGTTCATGGGAGGGACTATGAGGATGCCGTATTTCATGAGGTGGGGAGTGATGATGCCATCTTTGACATAGTCTGCTCTGTCACTGGAATTCTCAGATTAATGGAAAGGGGTTACAGGATTTTTACAACACCCCTGACAACAGGAAGAGGATTTGCTGAAAGCTCCCATGGAATGATACCTGTGCCAGCTCCAGCAGTTCTTGAAATTGCAAAAAACAGCAAACTCAAGCTGATTTTTGGCGGTGACGGGGAGCTTTTAACTCCAACAGCAGCAGCAATTCTCGCCTATTTTTCCGAAGGAGAACCTTTCTTTCCGTTATCAGTTCATGGAATTAATCACGGTGCAGGAAAAAGAAATGAAAGTAAACCCAATCTTCTCAGGCTAATTCTTGCAACAGCCACAACCAGCGATGAGATTGTACTGGTTGAAACAAACGTGGATGACATGAGCCCTGAGGATATGGGGTACGCTGTTGAAAAGCTCAGCAGAATCTGTCACGATGTCTCTGTTGTTCCTGTGACAGGGAAAAAAGGAAGGCCGGGATGGATTTTAAAGGTAGTAACAGATTTTGATAGGACTGAAGAGGTTGCAGAAGAGATCATGAAAAGCACAACATCCATCGGTGTCAGAATCATTCCGGTTTACCACAGAATAAAGGCTGCGAGAGAAGAGGGAGCAAAAACAGTCAGGGTGGGAGAGAGAACATTTAATGTGAGGTTCAAGAAGTCAGACTACACATCAAAGCCTGAGTTTGAAGACCTGAAGAGGATAGCTGAAGAGACAGGTATGCCTTTATCCAAGCTCAGAAAAATTGTTGAGGAGAAGCTGAATGAGGCTGAAAACAGGGAGTAGATGCATAGATGACCTCCTTGGAGGAGGAATTGAGACTGGAACGGTCACACAGATTTATGGGGAAAGTGGAACTGGAAAAACCTCATTTTGTCTTCTCTTTTCGTACACAATAGCAAAAAATGAAAAGGTGGCTTTTATTGATACCGAGGGCCTGTCAGGTGAGAGAATTGAGCAGATATTTCAGGAGAAAGAGTTACTCAAGAACGTGTTTATTTATGAGGTTTTCGACTTCAAACAGCAGAGCACAGCCATAAGAGAAGTTTCAGGACTTGTGAAAAGAGAGCCAATCAGAGCGGTAATTCTCGACTCTCTCACAGCTTTATACAGAAGTGAGCTTGAAAATGAGAGCAAACAGCTCAAATTCAAGAGAGAGTTGACATCTCAGCTAACATTTCTGCTTGGGCTTGCAAGAAAACATGATATTGCGGTTGTCTTCACAAATCAGATGTTCACCAATATAACGACCGGTGAAATCAGGCCTCTTGGAGGGCCAAGCATAGATCATCTATCAAAAACCATAGTAAAATTCGAAAAATCTGGAAAAAAGAGAATTGCAAAGCTCGTAAAACACAGATCAAAGCCAGAAGGGCTGGAATGTACATTTGAAATCACCGATCGTGGAATTGAGCCATAGTAATCTTTATTATTTTTAGGTATTCAGAAATTCATGCACTGTCATCAAACTCACAGCGATATATCATTTGACATTGTACTTGTTGGAAACCCAGTCAGAGTTGAGGAAAGAAGAGAGGATTGTATGACGGACTTAACGATTTAACACTGAACCCGGCAGTCTCGATATCCATGTCTCCGACTGCCCTGTACTTTCTTTGTCTCTTGGCAGGAGTTCTTGGAGCCCAGATCCTTGTGGATTTTATAGAGAGGCAGTTTGAGAGTGCGATCAATACAAACTGAACTTCTGGCTTTAACAGAATATCCCAGATACTGGATGAGTGAGCTTGTAGATGTGAATGCTGAATTGCCACTCTTGGATTGAGATATGCGATTGTCATAGCATTCTCATCAGGGCTTTTGCTAAAAAACATACAGGGGGGATACTATGCAAGAGGAGCATGAGAATGCACTGAAAGAATTGTCCATGAGAAAATTTGAGGGTGCTGAATGCAGTCCCGTATTGAGCAATGATGCTGTGAGGGAATTGATGGAGCCAGGTTGTGTTGACAGAACGGGTCATCTAACAGGAATGGGCATAGAAAGGCAAGGAAGACAATAAGATTGCACGGACTTGTTGAAAGATTGCTCCATGATGTTTTGAGTACAAGCGAGAAGAGAGGTTGAGTTCAGTCTGCAGGTTTGAGCATTTTATAAGCGAGGAGGCTGAAATGAAATACCTTTACGGAAATGATAAGATTATAAGGAAGATAATTGCACTCAGGATACTTCCGGGGAAGAGAATCAAGGTTGTGAGGGTTTTTCCAGCCCATCTGATTCAGATTGACAACACTCAGATAGCAATAGATAAAAGAATGGCGGAATCATTCTGTAATGAGAATATGAGGGGAAGACATTCGGAAATAGAGCTCAGAGATGAGGTTGTTGTAAAAAGATTCCACTCTCAGTTCAGATACAATTTCTGGAAGGAGCTTGCATTCCTGAATCTCCTTCAACCTTTCTCCTTTGTTCCAAGACTTCACGGTTTTAATAAGAACAGACTTGAGATAGAAATGGAGTACATCAAAGGGGTGCACATTGAAGACGCCATTATGGATCTCAGCCCAGAACAGCTGGAAAAAATTCTGGATGCATGCAGAATCCTTGACAGGCTGAGCATACAGAAGGAGGAGATGAATCACCCTGACAGGCACATAATAGTCGGAGACAGAATCGTTTTTGTTGATTTTGAGAGAGGGGTTATCAGGGACAAACCCTCGAATCTGACACAGTTTTTGACTTATCTGAATCACAAAAGGAGAATAATTCCAAAAGACGAGTTCATATCAATTATGAAGTCTTACAAAAGCGGTTTTAGTGAGAAAGAATATCAGTTCATCAAAAATAGAGTTCTGAAAGAGATTGACTGAATCTCAAAAAGGTATATATCTTCTTCAAACACCTTTTTTCCGGGTGATTGAGTGACAACCGGGGAAAATTTGAAAAATGCTTTTGCTGGTGAAAGTCAGGCCTCGATTAAATACAGAATTTTTGCTGAGATTGTAAAAGAAAAGGGGTTAAGAAACCTGGCAAGGGTGTTTGAGGCGTTTTCATACTCTGAATTTGTTCATGCGAAAAACCACCTGAAAAACATCAGGGGTGAGGAACTTGATAACCCGATTTCAGGGCTTGATGAGGCCATAATAGGCGAAACCTACGAGGTTGACGAGATGTATCCCGGGTTCTATGAAGAAGCAATTGCCGAAAAGAGAAAGAAAGCAGCCACATCCTTCAGATGGGCCATGGAAGCGGAGAAGAAACATGCGGAAATTTACAGACAGCTAAGAGTTCTTGTGGAGAGTGGAAGAGATAGAGCCTTTGATCAGAAGATATACGTCTGTCCAACTTGCGGCTACGTATTTGTTGGTGAGGCTCCCGAAGTCTGCCCTCTCTGCAGTGTTTCAAGAGAGACTTTCAGAGTTTTCTGAGCGGTTACCACAATATTGATAAACAAACAACATTTTCTTCTTTTAAATGCCGGGGTGGCAGAGAGGCACTGCGCGGGCCTGGAGAGCCCGTGTGCCGTAAGGCACGCGTGGGTTCAAGTCCCACCCCCGGCGTTCATTGAAATCTCTGAGATACTCGACGAGCTCTTTTAAACAGTTGTCAAAAAAGATGCTCAAATTTATGCCGAAATCCTGTACAAATTTTTTATTTTCTGCATCTATCAAAATTAACTTTCTGATCATTAAACAAAAAAGATAACAACTATGTATATCAGAAAGTAAAATGGGGGTATCAGAATGAATAACGGGAAGATTACACTTAAACAGTTGGAAACTCATCTTTTTAAAGCTGCAGACATTCTGAGGGGCAAAATGGATGCCTCAGAGTATAAAGAGTACATTTTTGGCATGCTTTTCCTGAAACGTGTAAATGATGTTTTCGAGGCGAAAAGGGAAGAACTCAGAGAGACATTTAAAAACCAGGGTTTTTCTGAGGGGGAAATAGAAGAGCTTCTCGAAGATCCTACTACTTATGGCGATACTTTCTTTGTTCCAGAAAGAGCAAGGTGGGAAAACATTTTGAATTTGAAAGAAGACGTCGGCAACCAGTTAAACAAAGCTCTCGCTGCTTTAGAGGAGTTCAATCCAGAACTGGATGGTGTGCTTAGACACATTGACTTTAACGCAGTAAAAGGTAAAACGAGGCTAAAAGATCAACAGCTGATCGATTTAATCCACCATTTCAACAAGTACAGACTTAGAAATGAGGATTTTGAATTCCCCGATTTGCTGGGTGCAGCCTATGAATATCTCTTAAAAGAATTTGCAGACTCTGCAGGAAAGAAAGGAGGTGAGTTCTACACTCCGCCCCATGTGAAAACTTTAATGGTGAGGCTAATCAAGCCTCAGGAAGGAATGAGCGTTTATGACCCAACATGTGGTTCGGGCGGGTTTTTAATTGAAGCAAGGCAATACGTCGAAGAACAGGGACAAAATCCGAGGAACCTTGCGCTTTACGGTCAGGAGCTGAACGGTGTTACCTGGTCTATATGCAAGATGAACATGATCCTGCACGATATTCCTGATGCCCACATAGAAAACGAAGACACGCTTACAACCCCAATGTTTCGTGAGAATGGCTACATCAAGAGGTTTGACAGGGTTCTGGCCAATCCCCCATTCTCCCAGAATTACACCACTGCAAACATGGAATTTCCGGAGAGATTCAAATACGGCTTCACTCCAGAAAACGGAAAGAAAGCAGATCTGATGTTCCTGCAGCACATGATCGCGAGCCTTAACGATAATGGAATGCTGGCAACAGTCATGCCCCACGGGGTTCTTTTCAGGGGTGGGCAAGAAAAGATCATAAGAGAGGGAATCGTAAAAGATG
>JALUWC010000299.1 GCA_027019885.1 Geoglobus sp. | reverse complement strand
GATATTAATATGTCAAAATTATATCTAAAAAAATTTCAAGAATATTCTAAAAAGGCTGAAGAAATAAATAAAATAAGAGGAGAATTACATCAAAAGTTGAAGGAAGAGGGGAAGCTATGAGGGTTTGAATCTGTACCAGCCAGGGGGTTGTGAAAAGTGAGCTTGATTGAAGCGATAGGCGAAGGTACGGTTAGGCTCTTCTCAAGCAGAAAGCGCATTTTGGGCATCCTCCTGCTAATTGCAATCGCAGCCGCAACCTGGAGGGTTTTCTTCTACATGTCCCCAGAGGAGAAGTACTGGTGGCACATAGAAGAGTCGAAGAGGTTGGTGAATGCATCTTGGCTGTATATGGAGGGATACTATAGGTCGAACGATACCGAAACCGCAAAAAGGAATATTGAAAAAGCAATCGAGTTGACAAAAAAAGCGAAGGAGCATGTTTTATTGGCAATTGATCTTGCAGATACCTATCCAAAAAAGAAGTATGCAGAATTATTGGCGGAATCTATTCAGTATGCAATATTAAGTAGAGAAAAACTTGCAGAAATCGTTTATTTTGTTGAACAAGGAGACGAAGAGGGGGCAAAAAGAGCCGGTAAAGAAGCTGAGGAACTAATAAAGAAAGCTGAATTAAAGTTAATAGAAGCAAATGGATATTTATCCGTAATTCAAGGGGGTGAACAAAATGAATAGGATAAAGCAGCTCCTTTATGTCCTGTCTTTTTTGATTCTGATTAGTAATATTGTATTCGCATATTTGAATTTTGATCCAGAACGTTTTACAACTGATGAACAATATCAAAAACGGTGGACCTCAGGTTATGCCGCCTCAGCTTCCCAGCTTATAGAGGGCACCGTAGAGTATGCTGCTCAGGTAAACTCTCTGGTTGCAGGCTGGCAGAGTCCGAAGGTGTCTGAAGAGCTCGGGCCTGATGCTCCCAAGCTTCTCGCTTTCACGGTTAAAGCTCTGGAGATTTCCGATGCGCTGGCGGGTGCGGATTCTGTTTTGAGCGGATTGTGGAACATTCAAACTGCGATAGTTTCTTGGAAGGAATATAATTTGGACCCCGTTCTGAATGGGACTTACGACTGGATGCAGGCAGAGCTTGAGTGGGCGTTCAGAATAGGTATGGAGACTGCCTCCACACAAACTAAGATATGCGAGCTCAGGCAAAAGATAAGAGGAGAGAAGAAAAAGCTTATCAAGTTCGTCAACAATCAAAGTATTGATCCAGAGGTTAGAGCTGAAGCAGAAAAGCTTTATTGGCTGTATGTAAAGATAGAGGACTCTCTCGAAGAGTCTGAGGAGTTCGTATCCGGGGTAGATTCGGACGTTCGAACATACATAGAGGAGAAGTACCAGGTATGCTTCCCTGACGGCTGTGAAACCAAGAGGTGTGGCACGCAGAGGTGCGAGGGTCCGGGTTGTGATCATCCCGATGAAACCACCGCGGTGGTCTCCACCTCCACGCAATTCTACCCCTACTCCAGCGACACCCGGCAGACGTTGCTTTTCCTCAGCAAGCTCTATGAGAGGAGCCCGGATTATGATGAGCACCAGCGTCTGGCTGAGCAGATGCGCCTGAAACTAAACGAGAGCATTGCACAGCTTTTGCTTGAAAACTCCACGGGCAATATAACCGGCGAAACACTTACGCAATTCTGGTCCAGCTACAGGAAATATCTTCTTGTGAGCAGAATGGTTTCTGATGACCTTTCGCGTGCCTCTGATACTGTTCTCTTTTCCAGCGACTTCTACCTGTCTACAGAAAAGCTGCTGGCAGAGCTGGGAGAGCATCACACCAATGTACCTCCTGCAGGTCCAGTCCTCGTGGAGTTTCCGGAGCATCAGAAGGTGCTCATCATCCCCACCGGCGGTCTCTACGGCTTGGACAGCGATGTAATCTTCAGGGCAAAGCTTGAAAAGTTCGTCTCCGAGGGTGGTGTGCTCATCGTCTTTGCCCAGCAGCACGGCTACGAGTTCCAGGCTCTTCCTGGCGGGAAGGTGAGTGGCTACGGCTGGCTTGAAGATCAGAGCTGCTTCTCCAGAGCCGTGTACATAGACACCTATCACCCGGTGCTTGCTGGGCAGGATTCTGTGCTCATGGACATAAACATCGACGGC
>JALUWC010000298.1 GCA_027019885.1 Geoglobus sp. | reverse complement strand
AACATATAACTAGTGGCTCATTTAACGAAAGTTTCTATTGTTAGAAAAAAATAAGCATCTTCAATCCCTACTAATCAAACCCTACTCCCATGAAAAAAGCATTACTGATCCTATTCTTTCTAAGTTTAATCAACCTATCAAATGCCCAAGCGGTCAAAGGACAAGCTTTAGCTGACCATGAAATAGCTGAGTTGATGATTCGGCAGCGGGCGGATAATGGAAGTTTATCCCGCTATTATTTTGTGAAAAATTCACAGGAAAGGCGTGAGCGTTTTAAGACTTTTTTTATGGACTGTCTTTCGCAGTTGGATCAATTACCTTTTTCGGATATGTCTACGAGTGGGAAAGTAGACTATTTATTGACAAAGCGCGATTTGGAGGCTCAACTACACCGACTTTCTGTGGAGGAAGAAGAATGTAGGCAAATGGAGAAATGGGCACTTCCTGGAGCTCCTATTTATGAGTTGGAAAAAATCAGAAGGAGGGGAAAACAGATGGACGGGCAGGAAGTCGCCAAACAGTTGACAGAGATTGAAAAAAAGCTACATCTGGCTACTAAAGAATTAGCTGAGTCGCCTAATTTTCCAAGAAACTTGATTAAGCGTGTGCAAGGCTTGATCAAAGGGCAGCGGGAAGCGCTGGAGAGTGTATATGAATTTTATCAGGGCTATGATCCCCTTTTTAGTTGGTGGGTGAGTCGTCCTTATCTAAAACTGGATACGGCATTGCAAGCTTATAGTAAGCGATTTGACGACAAAGTTGATCCCAAAACCTTGCCTAAAGATGATGGAAGTGGAATTATAGGGACGGCTGTAGGCCGTAAAGAACTTCTTCGTCTGATGGCTTATGAGCAGATTCCTTATTCTCCTGAAGAATTGATGGATATCGCCAATAAGGAATTTGCCTGGTGTGACAAGGAGCTATTAAAGGCTTCTCAGGAGATGGGTTTTGGCGACAGTTGGCAGGCTGCTCAGGAGAAGGTGAAGCAATCTTTTGTTCCCGCAGGACAGCAGCCTGAAGCCATGTTGGAACTATACCATCAATCCGTTGATTTTCTAAAAAAACATGACCTGATTTCTATTCCCCCCATCGCTGAAGAAAGCTGGCGAATGAGGATGATTTCCCCCGAACGCCAGTTGATCAGCCCTTTTTTCCTTGGGGGAGAAGTCCTTCAGATTTCTTACCCTACCGATGAGATGGATCACGAAGCAAAAATGATGAGTATGCGCGGCAATAATCCTCACTTTTCTCGCTCTACGGTGCATCATGAACTTATTGCTGGGCATCATTTGCAGGGCTTTATGAATAGGCGTTATCAGACGCATCGCAGGTTTTCTACCCCTTTTTGGACGGAAGGTTGGGCACTTTATTGGGAATTGTTGCTGTGGGATATGGACTTTCCCCGCTCGCCGGAAGATCGCATAGGCATGCTATTTTGGCGTATGCATAGGTGTGCGCGCATCATTTTTTCGCTCAACTATCACCTAGGTGAGTGGACACCCCAAACGTGTATCGACTTCTTGGTGGATAGGGTAGGGCATGAGCGTGCGAATGCTGAAGGAGAAGTGAGGCGTTCTTTTACTACTTCTTATCCTCCTTTATACCAATTGGCTTATATGACGGGGGGCTTACAGTTTTATGCCCTGAAGGAAGAATTGGTCGAAAGTGGAAAAATGACCTATAAGGAATTTCACGATGCGGTAATGCAGGAAAATAGCATGCCTGTGGAAATGGTGAGAGCGATATTGACGAATCAAAGATTGACGAAGAATTTTGAAAGTAATTGGCGATTTTATAATAAATAGTGAATTTTACTTTTGTAGTGTTCCTTATCTTTACTTGCATGAATAAATTCAGAAGAGGAATCGCATTTCGCGTAATATTGATAGGTCTCACTACCATCACTTTTATCTACCTTTCCTTTCAGCAGCAGAGATATGTTGGTGCTTCTCTATTTGCGTTTTTACTATTTATCGAAATCCACAATCTTTATCTATATGTAGAGGGGACGAATAGGAAGCTCACTCGATTTTTACAATCCATACTTGTCTTTTGAGCAAAACGGCAGGGTAGAGTTACTCAATACTGCAGCTTGTAGATTGTTGGGGGTCAAGAAGCTTCACCACATTG
>JALUWC010000297.1 GCA_027019885.1 Geoglobus sp. | reverse complement strand
CCGCAAATGTTTTTTGTTACAGAAACAGAGGTGAAACTGCCGAAAAGATGAAGCCGGAAGTCCATTCCTACCATTTTGATAGACCACTCTTCACTGACATCTGGACGGGAGTTGGTCATGATTTTCCGGATATCCTGAAATCCATAAGAAGGCGTTCATACCACCTGCCAGATGCAGAGAAGTTTTTGAAAAGGATTGCAGAGGATCTAACTGAATCCGTCTGGAATTACGGAAAAACAGGGCTGGATCTGATACAGGAGGGAATGCTAAGGGAAGAGGTAGAAGATGAGAAAATTGCTGAAGGGTTCAACCTTCTGAAAGTGGCAATTTACGAGCAATTATGGAATTCCCTGAGATTTACCTATGAATACCTTTCCTATCCACACATAGCCAATTTAACGCAGATTCTCACCCAGCATGGTAAGTACGGCTCTCCTGTAGGTGTGGGTGGTGGAGGATTTTTCCAGCTCCTGAATGAAAACTTTAAAGAAGACAGAAACTTTTCAGAGATGCTTCTTGAAGTCTGCAGAGACTGGTGCATTTATCATGGAGGACGGATTGTCAGAAAACTCCCTTACATTCTTCCGAAAAAGGAAAACAGATTTTTGTGGGGGATTATCATCCACAAAGCAGAATAAAATGAATTCCAATGGAAATCACATCTTTCTCCTTAGCTTAAATGACTACGGCTCAATTCTTTCTATGAATTCTCTTGCAGAATTATTTCAGCATCTCCAAATCTCCTGAATTTCAGCAGATGTTTATCACCACTCACAATATAATCTGCTCTGCTTTCGAATGCACATTCCAGACTTTACTAGTATCTCCTTTATTTTTTGGGTATTCCAAAACTCTGGAAATTTCTTTCAGAATTTCTTCAGAAACAAAAACCTGGATCTTTCTACTTCTTAGCAGATTGTCAAATTCCTTACCCAGAGTTTTGTTCAAGAATATAGATATCCAGATGTTTGTATCCAGAACTACTTTTGTTTTCTTGCCCACTCAACAGCCTCCGTGACAAGCTTGTTCACGTTAATATCCTCTTTCTCCACAACAGTGGATATTCTGGAACTAATTTCCGAGAGATTCAATCTTTCAATTTTCCTCAGAATTATCTCATCATCTCTTACGATAACTGCCAGCTTTCCACCAGCTTTTATACCCAGCCTTTCTCTCACTTCTTTCGGCATCACTATCTGTCCCTTTACAGACGTCTTCACGATGCTTTCCAACTTTTCCATAATGTTGGAATTGTTCTCCATTTAATTGAAATTAGTTCTGTAATTTATCTCCCCAACCAGATTCTCTCTCACAAGCCTCTTTGCCTCATCAAGCTCGAAATTGCCAAGAAGCCACATTACTTTGATCAGAGCGACCTCAGGCAACATATCCTCACCCTCGATAACCCCAGCCTTGAGCAGGTATCTGCCAGTGTCATAGACTCTATCACATACCCTTCCCCAGAGACACTGAGAAGTAATGACAACAAGGCTATCTTCTGCAACTCTATTCACGGTCTCAACCCAGTCAGTTGAGACATGTCCAAGTCCAGTTCCTTCAAGAACAAAGCCCCTGAAACCCTTTTCGTAGAAGAAATCAAGAATATCCGGACTCAATCCGGGATAGAATTTTATCAGAGCCACTTTCTCCTCAAGCCTGTCGAACAGCTCAGGCTCTCTCTCACCTCTCCTGATTCTTTCCCCAGTCCACTCTATTCTACCATCAGGCCACACCCTGCCAAGAGGAGGGTAGTTTATGCTCTGAAACGCATCCCTTCGTGAGGTATGATTTTTTCTAACCTTGACACCTCTGTGAATATAACAGAAATCATCGCTTGTTGAGGCATGCATGACAACAGCCACCTCTCCTAGATCGCTGAGGGATGTGTGGGCTGAGCATATCATGTTTATTGCAGCATCACTGCTGGGCCTGTCACTGCTCCTCTGGGCTCCAACAAAGATGACTGGAACTGGAGGGCGAAGCATGAACGCCAGAGCTGAGGCTGAGTAGTGCATTGTGTCGGTTCCGTGAGTGACTATAACGCCCTCATAGCCCTCCTTCACAGCTTCATAAACCCTTCTTGCAAGCTTTACCCAGTACTCAGGCTTCATGTTCTCGCTCAGTATGTTGTAAAGCAGTTCCG
>JALUWC010000296.1 GCA_027019885.1 Geoglobus sp. | reverse complement strand
AGCGATGCTGACATAAAGCTGATAGCAAAGGCCGTTGATGAGATGAAGCTTGGAAACCAGGCAGTGATAGTTACCGATGATTACTCCATCCAGAATGTGGCCAGACATCTTGGCATTGGGATAGAAAGGGTTATTCAGAGGGGTATAACGAAGGAGTTCAGATGGGTGAGGGTTTGCAGAGGGTGTAGAAGAATTATAGAGACGGAAAGATGTGATGTATGCGGCAGTGAAGCCGTTTTGAGGAGGTTCAGAAAATGAGTAAGGTTGAAGAGCTTGTTGAAAGGGCAAGAAAATTGAAGGAAAAGGGTCTCACAACGGGGGAGATAGCGGATGAACTGAACGTTTCGAGAGAGACTGCTCTGTGGCTCCTGACGAAGGCAAAGGAAGGAGCAACGCCCCCTTCTGACATCTACATCGACTGGAAGAGAGTTTCGACAGTGTCAAGAAGGCTGAGACTTCTGGCAGAGATAATGGCCGACATGATTCTTGAGATTGGAGATGTTGAGGTGGTTGTTGGAGTCGCCACCAGCGGAATTCCTGTATCCACCCTTGTTGCAGAGCTTCTTGATGCACAGCTCAGCATATACTTCCCGAAAAAGCTGAAGTGGGATGCGGATGTCACCCATATAAGCGGAGCGTTCAGCGAAAATTATGCGAGAGTTGATGGGAAAAAGTGCGTTATTGTGGATGATGTCATCACAAGTGGCTCAACCATTGAAGAGACGGTGGAACACATAAGAAGGAGAGACGGAAGCGTTTTATGTGCTGCAGTCATTGTCGACAAGCGGGGAATGGACGAGCTGAGCGGGATCCCAATCCTGAGCCTGTTCAGAATTGTCAGGATTTGAAGGTTTGGGGATTTGAAAATTCGAACTGCGAAAAATATGAAGTCAAATATGAACGTCTGCATACTGATTCCGACGCTGAATGAGGAGAGAGGAATTGGAGAGGTCATAGACGGATTCATCAAAAAAGGATACACCAACATCTTCGTCATAGACGGTAACAGCACCGACAGAACCAGGGAGATAGCAGAGAGCAAGGGTGCGAAGGTTGTCATCCAGAGTGGTGAGGGAAAGGGACAGGCAGTGATAGAGGCCTTTCAGCTTATAGACAGCGACGTGATTGTTCTCATTGACGGAGATGGGACATACCTGCCAGAAGAGGTTGACAAGCTTCTTGAGCCCATAAGGAGAGGTATTGCTGACCACGTTGTGGGTAACAGACTGGCAGGATACGAGAAGGGGGCCTTTACGTGGATGAACCTGCTGGGCAACAAAATCCTGAACTTCTTTTTCAGGCTGATATACGGTATTGAACTCCACGACATCCTGTCAGGCTACAGAGCTCTGACAAAGGACGTCTACAAAAACATAGAGCTGGAGAAGCATGGTTTTGAGGTAGAGACCGAGCTGACAGTGGAAACCATAGCCAAGGGCTTCCGAATCCTTGAGGTCCCAATCACCTACAGAAAGAGGGAGGGGAAGACGAAGCTCCGCCCCATCAGAGACGGCTTCAGAATAGCTTCCACCATCTACGGCATGCTCCAGCGATACAGCCCCGGGAGATACTTTTACTTCATCGGCCTCTTCTTCATTCTTGCCGGATTCATTCTGGGAATTTATGTTACCTACGACTGGTTCAGGAGAGTCTCCCACTACCTTCTGGCAGTCCTGACAACTCTGCTGATTGTTTCTGGCCTCCAAATCATCGCTCTGGGCCTGATAAGCGATTTCGTATCCAAGAGCAATGCACAGGTGAGAAAGCAGCTCATGGAGCTCAGAAAGGAGATAGAAGAGCTGAAAGGGAAGTGACGCTGAGGAGAAGAATTATGAACGTTGAGAAGATTACAGAGCTTTTCACGCTGGATCTGCACGAGCTCGGGGAGATGGCGGATTCCATCAACAGAGCCAATGGAAATTATGCAACCTTCGTAATCAACAAGCACATCAACTACACCAACGTCTGCGTGTCCAGATGCCCCATCTGCGCATTCTATGCGAAAAACGATGATGAAGGTTACCTTATGAGCGTGGAAGAAGTTGTTAACGCGGCAAGAGAAGCCTGGAAGAATGGAGCCACAGAACTTCACATTGTAGGCAGCCACAATCCCGCTGTTTCTCTTGAATACTTTGAGGAGATTTTC
>JALUWC010000295.1 GCA_027019885.1 Geoglobus sp. | reverse complement strand
AGCGAGATTGACCCATTTCCAAAGCCCGACTTCAACTTCACAATACACATATGCTGCACCCACGCAAAATGGTATCACTATGCTGCTGAGCTTGAGGGAGGAGTGCCAACATATGCAGTTGACATATCTGTCGGTCCGGGATACACCTTGGACGACAGGAAGGTAGAGTACGTTGTAAGGCAGCTTGAGGATGCAATAACATGGATGGAGAAGGTTACGGGCAGGGAGTATGATGACGAGCTTCTGATCAAGGCTGTTGAAAATGAGGCAAAGTCGATGACATTGTGGGCTAAAATATGCAAGCTCAATCAGGCAAAGCCGGCTCCAATGGAAGAGAAGAGCATGTTCTCGTTCTACGTACTCACTCTGATAAGGAGGAGTGACGAGAGGGTTGTAAAGCTATACGAGCAGCTCTACAAGGAAGTGGAGAGCAGAGTAAAGAGAGAAATTGGAGCTCTGAGTCACGAGCAATTCAGATTCGTCACAGACAACCCACCACCGTGGCCATTCCTGAAAGTTTACCGCTACCTTGAGCAGAATTATGGTGCTGTGTCTGTTGGGAGCATATACACTTTTGGTCTGGGAGCTGCATGGCTTGGAATGGATGAAAAAGGAGAGAACTGGACCTGGGAGCCAGCACCAACACCTGAAGAGGCTGGATTTGAGATTCATGACAGGAGAAGCGCTCTGTGGTGGACAGCGTTATTCAATCTGAAATACAGGGCATCATGGCAGCACGAATACTCCCACTGGGTGAGGAAGCAGGAGACATACCAGATGGTGAAGGACTGGGATACGGATGCGATAATCATGCACCTCAACAGGGGATGCGAGCTCTGGAACATGTCAACTCTGGAAGTGAGAGATTATCTGATCAATAAAGACATACCTGTGGCAACATACGAAGGAAACATGGCCGATCCGAGAGAGTTTGATGAGGCAAGAACATTCAATGTTATTGATTCATTCATGCAGAGCCTCGGAATTGAGAAGCTCTCCTGATTTTTATGGAGGTGGTGATATGGCAGTAGCGGGGATAGATGTTGGAACAAAGATGACAAAGGTTGTGATAATGGATGAGAACAGGAATATTCTCTCCTATGTGATCGAAAGAACTGGAACTGATCACAAAAAAACCTCGGAAGAGACGCTTGAGAAAGCCTTGGAAAAAGCTGGACTTAAGAGAGAGGACATAAAGAAAATTGTCGCAACGGGATTTGGAAAGATTTCGGCTCCATTTGCCGATGACGAGGTGACACAGGTAATTGCTGCCGGAAGAGGAGCCTATTACGTAAAGCCAAGTGCAAGAACGGTGATTGAGGTTGGAGCCGAGGAGAGCAGAGCAATCCAGCTTGACGAAAATGGAAACGTCAAGGACTTCTCTCTGGCTGATAAATGCGCTGCCGGAGCGGGATCATTTGTTGATGCGATGATAAGGTACTTAGAAGTCACTCCGGATGAGTTCGGACAGCTTGCTTTACAGGCAACAAGAGCAATTCCCATGAATGCGCAGTGCGTTGTTTTCGCTGAATCTGAGGTCGTTTCGTTGCTTCATTCCAATGTCCCAAAGGCTGAGATTTCAAGGGCCATCCATGATGCCATAGCAGACAGGGTTGCTGCAATTGCAAGAAGAATCGAGATAAAGGATGACGTGCTGATAATAGGTGGACTTGCAAACGACATAGGCTTCATTGATGCAATTGGAAGAGAACTCGGAAAAGAAGCGCATGTTCCAGATAGCCATCCACCTGAGCTTGTTCCAGCGATAGGTGCAGCACTGTCAGCATTGTGAGGAGGTGATATTGTGGTTACCGTGCAGGAAAGTGAGTATTGGAGATGGCCCGAAACAATATGGGTTGATGAGAGCAAGAACTGGCAGGATGCTGAGGTTATAAGCTGTGGAATTGACCTCGGGTCTGTGAGCACTCAGGCAGTCATAATGGCTGATGGCGAACTCTACGCCTACGCCAACATAAGAACGGGAACAAGCAGCACTGCAAGTGCTGAGAAGTCAGTCAATGCGGTTCTTGAAAAAATCGGAGACATGACAAGAGAAAATATCCATTACATTGTCGGAACAGGCTATGGCAGGGTGAGCATTCCCTTTGCAAACAAAACAATAACCGAGATAGCCTGCCATGGGAGAGGAGCGGTTTATGTTTACGGCAACACAGTGAGAACAATTCTTGACATGGGCGGGCAGGATCTCAAGGCAATAAAGGTTGACAGCAGGGGAAAGGTGATAAACTTCCTGATGAATGACAAGTGTGCGGCAGGAACAGGGAGAGGGATTGAGGTTGTCTGTGATATGCTGTCTATACCAATAACAGATGTTGGAGAGCTCTCTCTTAAGGTTGACGAGGAGCCTGAACCTGTCTCAACAACATGCGTCGTTTTTGCGAAATCAGAGATACTCGGACTGATAAGAAGGGGCTGGAGCAAGGAGATGATTCTTGCAGCATTCTTCAATGCCGTCTCAAGCAGGGTTGTTGAGCTGCTTGAAAGAGTTGGTGTTGAGCCTGACTTTGCAATAACCGGAGGAATCTCAAAGAACGTCGGTGTTGTCAGGAGAATAGAGAGAAAGCTCAACCTGAAAGCGTTGGAGCCAAAGGTCGATCCCCAGCTTGCTGGAGCAATAGGGGCTGCACTGTTTGCAAGAGCCCTTTACATCAAATCCAAAAAATAATCCTTTCTCTCCTCTTTTTGCGGTGAAAAAATGGGAGACACGATAACTGTAGTCCTGGATGGAAAGGAAATCAAAGTAGAGGCAGGTAAAACCATTCTCGAAATTGCCTTGGATAATGACATCTACATACCCAACATATGCTATCATCCAAACATCTCTCCCGGTCCAGGGAAAAAAGGAGCAGACAGAGTTTTCAGGGGAGAGATGGAGATTAACGGTGAAGCTGAAGAGTATGAAGGCTGCGGGCTCTGTATTGTTAAAATCAATGGAGAGCTGAGAAAAGCCTGCATAACTCTTGCAGAGAACGGAATGGAGATAATCATAAATGATCCATCTGCCGGGGAGGAGAGAAAGGAGAATCTGGCAAGAATACTTTCAAATCATCCTCATGTCTGCATAACATGCGAATACAGAAACGGATGTGACAGGGTTCAGTGCATGTTTGGCTATGCTGTCGAGGAGAGATGCTGCGATCTCTTTCCGAGATGTGAACTCAGATACGTCTCTGAGTACATAGGTGTCCCTGATAACACCTCAAAGTATGTATTCCAGAATCTGCCTGTTGTCGAGGAGAAGATGTACAGGTGGAACTGGAATCTCTGCATAAACTGCATGAGGTGTGTAAGGGGGTGTACAGAGGTAAGAGAGGCGAATGCACTCTCATTTACGGTTGTTGAAGGTAACGCAGTTGCTGGAAGAACTGGAAAGAGTGATGTTGAGTCGGGATGCAAGTTCTGCGGGGTTTGCGTTGAAATTTGCCCGACAGGAGTGCCGAGGGATTTGAAAAGAAGGATCAGCAACAAATGGAGAGATTCCATTGTTGAGAAAAAGCTGCCTGTTCTGAAAGAGGTTTTAAGGCTTGAAGAGGAGTTTGTTGCTGACGTGCCTGAAACAGCTGGAGTCCTTAGGCTTTACGACGAGAACATGAATGTTGTTTACATAAAGGGAACGGAGAATCTGAAAGAGGAAATAATGGCAGAAATTGGGAGAGCTGCTTACTTCGATTACGAGGAGGATGAGATGTACACAATGAGGGAAAGCGAGTTAATTCAGGAGTTTTTGCAAACACATGGCAGGATGCCAAAGCTCAATGATGAGGTTGATGATCTGTTTGACATCTGAAAAAATTTGGTAGTTATTTGTAGTTTGTAAGAGGTGTTGGATATGGGAAATGACCGAAAAGTTGGAATAATTGGAGTTGGATGTTCAAAATTTGGGGTTAGAGATGAATTAACAGTGCAGGAACTTGCTTTTGAAGCTGTTAAGGAAGCTTTAAAGGATGCAGGTGTTACAAGGGAAGATATAGAGCTGAGTGTAGCAGGCACTGCAGGAACAAGAAGCTATGAGCTTATGCCTGCTGTGCCAGTAAATGAATACTGTGGTTTTGCCGGTAAAGGACCAATCAGGGTTGAGGCAGCATGTGCAACTGGAAGTGCTGCAGTTTACACAGCCTATGCAAGCGTTAAGGCTGGAATAGCCGATCTGGCAATTGCAATAGGCTTTGAGAAGATGAATGAGGTTGACACTCCAACATCCTTGGCTGTTGGAGGCAGAAGTGGAAGCTACCTGTGGGAGTTCCATCAGTATGGCACAACCTTCCCGGGCTATTATGCGATGCACGCATCAGCCCACATGGCAAGGTATGGAACAACAGACAAACAGCTTGCCCTTGTGGCTGTTAAAAACCACAGAAATGCGGCGAAGAATCCGAAAGCCCAGTTCCAGAAGGAGATAAGCCTGGAAAAAGCTTTAAGTTCAAGGTACGTTGCCTATCCTCTCAGACTTTTCGACTGCTCCGCCATAACAGATGGGTCATCTGCAGCAGTGATAGCAAGTGAGGAGAAGATAAAGGAGCTTGGGTTGAAGGACAAGGCTGTGTGGATTGAAGGAGTTGGTTACAGCAGCGACACGGCAAACATGCCAGAGAGAGAAGACTATGCTGGATTGAAAGCAAGTGTTGAAGCATCGAGGATGGCATACAGGATGGCCGGAATTGATGATCCTGTTAGGGATCTGGATGTTGCAACTCTGCATGACTGCTTCACAATAGCGGAAATCATGGCATACGAGGATCTTGGGTTCTGCAAGAAGGGCGAGGGAGGAAAGTTCATTGAGAATGGCGATTCAGATTTTGGAGGGAAACTTCCTGTCAACACGTTTGGAGGGTTGAAAGCGAAAGGTCATCCTCTTGGTGCTACAGGAGTTGCAATGTTCTATGAAATTGTCAAACAGCTCAGGGGAGAGGCAGAGAACCTTCAGGTTGATCTCAAGACGTATAAGGGTCTGACCCACAACATAGGTGGAACAGGGCATTTTGGATGGGTTTTCGTTCTGGGGGTGTGAAAAATGAGCGATGAGAAGTTCAAGATGGAAAGCAGAACTTTCGTGTTAAAGCATGAGCTTCCTGTTTCAAGGGTTGAGAAGTACTGGAAAGGGCTTGAGGATGGCAAGATTTACGGCACAGTCTGCAAGTCCTGCGGTGCTAAATTTTCTCCACCTCAGGCAGACTGCAGTTATTGTTACTCAAATGACATGGAATGGGTTGAGGTAGGTGAAGAGGGAGAGATAGAAGCCTTTACCCAGCTTTACACCCATCCTCAGGGTTTTGAATTTGCAGGAAAGCCCTATGTCATTGCTGTGGCAAGATTTGGAGACTTCAAGGTGATGGGGTGGTTTGAAGACAGTGATGATGCACTCCCAACAATTGGGCAGAAGGTGAAAGCTCGGACTAAACAGGATGAAACAGGTGTGTGGAAGGTTTACTTCACTCCCGCGTGAGATGATGGGAATGAATATAGATCCAGAAAAGGTCAAGTTTGGTGTTGAGGGGCCAAACGCCCCTTGGGAGACGATAAGAGATATAGCGGTCTATTCAGAGAAAATTGGTCTTGACAGCTACTGGATGCCCGATCACACAGTTGCAACCGGGGTTAAGAGGTGGGATGCAATCGAGGCATGGGGAGCTTTGAGCGCTCTTGCAGTTTTGACTGAGAGGATAATGCTTGCAAGCGGCGTCAGCGATACATATCGCTACCATCCTGCGGTTCTGGCTCAGAAGGCAACAACGTGTGACATAATCTCGGGAGGGAGAGCGATTCTCGGAATAGGGATTGGAGAGGCGATGAATCTCGTGCCCTTTGGCATAGAATACGACAAACCTGTGGGCAGGACAATCGAAGCAGTCAAGGTGATAAATCTCCTCCTAACTCAGGACTCTGTTGATTTTGAAGGAAAGTATTACAGACTCAATCAGGCGTTTCTGCATCCAAAGCCGGTTCAGGAGCCTCACTATCCAATATTCCTTGCTGGAAGCTCTCCGAGAACAATGAGGATGGTTGGAAGGTATGGAGATGGCTGGCTGCCGGCAAATCTGTCAGTTGAGAGGTACAGGGAGGGCAGAGAGACTGTGATGAACGCGGCAAAGGAGGCTGGAAGAGATGCGGAGAAACTGGACATGGCTCACTTCATGTACGGGGTTATAGCCAGCAGCAGGGATGAGGCAAGGGAGAGAGTTATGCTCCCCGCAAAAATGCTTCTCCTGACAAGACCCAGAATTCTTGAGGCAATGGGCTTTGAGCCACCAACATATGACTTTGAGATGACCTGGAACCTCGTGTTTCCGAGAGATGGAAAGAGATGGCTTGAAACAGCAAAGCAACTTCCGGATGAGGTTGTGGAGAAGTCACCCATTGTTTACGGCACCGTTGATGACTTCATCGATAGATTTGAGCAGTATTACAAGGTCGGATGCAGGCACTTCGTCATGAATTTCCAGGTTTCTCCAAAAATACTGAAGGGCTGCTTAGACCTCTACACAAAGGTTGTTGGGTACTTCAGGGAGAGTTACTGAAATTTTATTTTTTTCTATTCTTATGTTTTAGTTTCCCACAACAATTAAATCCTTCAAATCAGAATTTTATAAAGCCAGCATTCTCAGGTGAATTTTATGGACTTCAAACTCACGAAGGAGCAGGAAGAGATCAAAAAGGCAGCAAGAGAATTTGCTGAAAGGGAGTTCACTCCAGAACTGATCCGGGAGTGTGACAGAGAGGAGAAATATCCTGAAGATGTTGTGAAGAAAGCAAGAGATCTTGGTTTTTCAACGGTAAAGATTCCCGAGGAGTACGGCGGCATGGGTTTGACCCTTTTTGAAGAAATTCTCGTCACCGAGGAATTTTACAGCGTGAATCCGGGAATAGCAAATGCATGTTTGAGCTCAACATTCGGAACAGAGCTCATAACCTTATTCGGAAATGAGGAGCAGAAGGAGAAATACCTGAGATGGGTTACCGAAAGGCATGCAATCACGGCAATGGCAAACACAGAGCCTGAGGCAGGGAGTGATGCAGCGGGAATAAAAGCAAAAATAGTCAGGGAAGGTGATGAATGGGTCATAAACGGAACAAAAACTCTGATCACAAATGGAAGCGTATGCGACTTCGTTCTGGTGACAGGCAGAACCTATCAGGGGAAGAAGAGGCATCACGGCATCACATTTGCGATAGTCGAGAGCAAAATGAAGGGATTTAAGGCTAAAAAGATAAAAAACAAGCTCGGAATGAGAGCGAGCGATACAGCAGAGATCTATTTTAAGGATGTCAGAGTCCCAGAAGAGAACATTCTCGGAAAGCCTGGAAAGGGCTTTTACTACCTGATGGAGTTTTTCAACCACACAAGGCCGAGAGTCGCTGCACAGGCTGTTGGAATTGCAAGAGGTGCATTTGAACATGCTCTGAGATATGTTACGGAGAGGAAGCAGTTTGGAATGCCCATATCTAATTTTCAGCACACCCAGTTTAAAATTGCAGAGATGGCAACAAGGATACAGGCTGCAAGACTTCTGACCTATCATGCAGCATGGCAGTGCAGCATTGGCAAGAGAAGAATAGAGCTCTCATCAATGGCAAAGTGGTACGTCGGTGAAACAGCAGTTTATGTTACTGACTGGGCACTGCAATTGCATGGAGGTTACGGCTACATAGGAGACTATCCTGCAGAGAGATTTTACAGGGATGCGAAGCTGATGGAGATATATGAGGGCACGAAAGAGATTCAGAAGCTGATAATAGCGAAGCACTATTTGAAAAGCTCTCTGAAAAGATGATTATGGAGAGGTGGGATGATGGAGATTGAAAGGGTTGGTGTTGTCGGTTTTGGAGTTATGGGAACCCAGATAGCTCAGTTCTTCGCCCAGAAGGGTTTTGAAGTGATCGCCATTGACGTTGATGAAAGAAAGCTTGAGATTGGGTTAAAGAGCATGGCAGAAGGGAGATTTGGCTTGAAGAATCTGGTTGAAAGGGGAAAAATCAGTCAGGAGGAGATGGAAGCAATTATGGGAAGAATAAAAACGGGAAGGAATTTTGGAGAGTTGAGAGGCTGTGATCTTGTAATTGAGGCTGTATTCGAGGACGTTAATCTCAAACTGGATGTTCTGAGCAGAATTGACAGAATGACAGAGGATGATACAGTAATTGGCTCCAACACCTCCACAATCAGCATAACAAAACTGTCGAGAGCTGTCAGAAATCCTGAGAAATTTCTGGGGATTCACTTTTTCAACCCTGCCCATATTCAAAAATTGGTAGAGCTTGTCAGGGGATTGCTGACAGACAATGAGCTTCTCGAATCGGTGAGAGAGTTCTTCATCAATCTTGAAAAGGTTCCAGTACTTGTAAACGACTCTCCGGGATTTGCGACAAGCAGGCTTGGATTGATTCTTGGGAGGGAAGCGATTCTGATGGTTCAGGAAGGTGTTGCAACACCGCAGGACATAGATATTGGAATGATGCTTGGATATGGTTATGCGATGGGCCCCCTTGAGACTGGCGATCTCGTTGGGCTTGACACGAGGCTCAATGCATTGAAAGCCATGCATGAGGCAACCGGAGAGGAGAGGTGGGCACCTCCAAAACTGCTTGTTCAGCTTGTTGATGCTGGCTATCTTGGGGATCCAGCAGTAAAGCCGGAGAGCAAGGGAGGAATTTACGAATTCTTCGGGCAGGAAAAGGCAAGCCATGTTCTGAGAAAAATGGGCATTAAGAGGTGAAACTATGGAGCGAATTCTGATAGAGTATCCTGAAAAAAACATTGCATTAATCACACTGAATCGTCCGGAAAAGCTCAACGCTCTGGACACAAAAACGAGAATGGAGATAAGTGATGCCATTGACGAAATTGAGGAGAAAGCGAGAGTCCTGATAATAACGGGAAAGGGAAGGGCTTTTGCAGCTGGGGCAGATATAAACGAGCTATCGAAAAGAACGCCATTTGAGTACATAAGGCTTTCAAAGTATGGAACGTGGCTGAACAACAGGATAGAGAACCTTGACATTCCTGTTATTGCCGCAGTGAATGGATATGCACTTGGCGGGGGATGCGAGCTTGCAATGGCATGCGACATAAGAATAGCAAGTGAAAAGGCGAGATTTGGACAGCCTGAGCTCAATCTTGGCATAATGCCCGGAGTTGGTGCAACTCAGAGACTGCCGAGACTTGTTGGACTTGGAATGGCGAAGAAGCTCATCTTTACAGGAGAGACACTAAACGCTCATGAGGCTCTGAGAATCGGACTTGTTGAGGAGGTTGTGGAGCATGAAAGGCTGATGGATAGATGCCTTGAAATAGCAGGGAAGATCGCAGAGAAGCCACCTCTTGCAGTGAGGATGGTCAAGAGAGCATTGAACGCGACAAGAACAATGGGTCTTGAAGACGGGTTGAGATACGAAATCGCTTTGGCAAGCCTGCTGTTTTCAACAGAGGATGCAAAGGAGGGTTTGAAGGCATTTCTGGAAAAAAGAGAGCCAGAGTTTAAAGGTAAGTAAATATTTTATTTCCCTTTACTTTTGCTGTAATCCTGAATTATCTTTGAAATCTCCTCAAGTGCATAAACAAGCCTGTAGGATGGTCTTGAAATTATATCGGAGTCAATTACATAAACTCTGCCCTCTCGGACTGCTTTCACATCTTTCAGCTCTTTGAGGGCCCAGTGATAGAGAATGTTGTTCCCTTTACTCATTCCCGTACCGCTGTTAACTATGATTATGTCAGGATTTCTTGCAAGAAAGTCTTCTATACTCACTATTTTCCATCCTTCCATGTCTTCAAAGGCGTTTTTA
>JALUWC010000294.1 GCA_027019885.1 Geoglobus sp. | reverse complement strand
GTATGGATCAGTCTCTCTTTTAAATCTGAGAAGCTCCTGATAGTTTTCGAAAATATCTCTTGACTCCCTGCTCAGATAGAGTCCTGATGAGTAGCTTTTCCCGCCAAGCTTCTTTGCAGTTTTCAGCGCTCTGATTGAAAATCTCCACTGATAGGCATAGCTCAGCCTCCTCTCATCCCACGGCAGAAATGAGAGAACGGAGCATTTGCCACCTTTAACAAACCAAACCTCACTTCCGACACTGTATTTTGATAGCCTTCTGAGATATTCAGAAAGATTTTCACACGGAATTATGACCTCAGCAGGTACGATGCCCGGACCGAGCCTCTTTATCTTCATGGGGTGAAATCTGGATTCCCAGATCTCCTGTCCGAGAGAGTCATCTCCCTTCATCCTGTCTCTGGAAACTATGACCAGCGTATCTTTTTCCGGGATTTGATGGTCGTAGACAGCATTCTTCATTTTTATGTAATCTCTGTCAAGGAAGAGTGCTGAATAGTGGTTTGAGGAGTATGCAAGCTTTACAGCCTTTTCAGGAGAAACATGAAATGCATACGCCTTCAGCTCTTCAAGTTCCTTAACCCTGATCCAGGCCTTTGTGATCAATCCCGTTGTTCCCTCAAGCCCGGCATAGAATTGAATGTCCTCAGTCTCCGTAATGCCGCCAAAATCTGCAACTCTGAGCTTTGAAACATTTTCTGCTATGCTTCCAAAAGCCAGACTTCCCACACCATAACCATTCTGGGCAATCCACCCGCCAACCGTTGATGAAAGGGCGCTTGTTGGATAAACTCTCAGGCTCAGGTCTTTTCTGTTCAGCTTTTTTTCTATATCCCACCAAACAGCTCCTGGCTCGGAGACAAGGATTTTTTTGTCTTCATCTATTTCAAATCTGTCTAATCTCGTAAAATCCACCACAAGACCTCCTCTAACGGGAATGACACCTCCATAGCCTGAGGTTGCAGCCCCTCTCGGAACCACCGGAATCTTTCTCTCTTCTGCAAATTTCAGTATTCTGTCAACATCCTCCTCGCTTTCAGGCTGAAAAACCCCATCTGCGATTTTGAAGAATCTTCTTAAGAACGGAGGGGACGAGATGTCATGAGAGCAGAGATACCTTTCAAGGAAGTCATCTCTGAAGGGAATTCCCTCAATCATAGTCAAAATGAATTTAGATCGCTATTAATGATTTTGCAGCTTTTGAAAATCACATCAATGAGACAGGTATCTCGATCACTGCCTCTCCATCCTTGAAAATCGTAATATCGCCACCACTGCTGGAAACAACAATCGCGATGCTCTTTGTGTTCTTGGTTATGGATGCACAGGCTATATGTCTGCCTCCAAGCCCGTATTTGAGTGTTATCTCTCCCTCGATGTCAAGGTATCTCCCCGCTGAGATTATGTAGCCTTCAGAGTCGATAATAAAAACTCCATCAAGCTGGGCAAACTCCCTAATGCTCTCCCAGTTCTCCTGATTTTTTATGTCTCTCTTCTCCTCTGGATGTCCCTCATACGGATTGAGCACTGCCTGTCTGGATTTCTTTATCACATTCTCAGCGTCTCCTATGACGAAGGCTGTACCTATTCTCTTTCCTTCTCTCCCCTTGAATGCTATGGATAGAGCAACAGCAAGGGTAGCCCTCAATGCACTCGGATCAACGTATTCTGCACACTCTTTCAGAACCCTGCTCATCCTGCTCTCTCCGTCTATCAAGAAAACACCCTTCATGTTTGGTAGATACACACACACAATTGCCCTTGAATCAAGGCTTGAAACCTCAAGAAAAGCTTCCACGAATTCAGAGATGCCGGGGATGGACATTATTGTCTCTGTGAATCCACACGAGCCAGTTATTGCGAATGTGCTCTTTATAGTTTCGATGTAATGTCTTGGGGCCCTCACAACTTCAAGATTTTCAAACTCTATGTCGACCTCAGATACGAGTATGACTTTTTCTATTCCGTATCTTTCAGCCAGCTTTGAAGTGAAATTGATGAGTAGTTCAATCATGGTTCTATTTATGCCGGTTTTTGATTAAATATTTTGGGTGGGGGTAGATATAAAAATACATCAAGAATTCCCAGCCGACACTCTGATGCTATTTAGTGATAACATTAAAAAATAAAAAACCAACCTTGAAGAAAGAAGCATA
>JALUWC010000293.1 GCA_027019885.1 Geoglobus sp. | reverse complement strand
AAAACCAGATCCAACTGGCTTTTCGATGTCATTGGGAGGTGTTTTCGGAGATTATCGGTTCTTTGCGGGACAGAAAGGGGGCAATGTTGGAAGTGGGATGTGGCAGGGGGAGCCTTTCAAGCTACTTTGCAGATGATGGATGGGATGTGACTTTGTTGGATTATTCGTCATCTGTTTTATCCACGGCAAAATGCATCTTCAAAAATAATGAACATTCCGCGAACTTCGTTACGGGGGACGCAAATAATTTGCCGTTTCCTTCAGATACCTTTGATGTGGTAGCCAGTATAGGTTTATTAGAACACTTTGAAGACGTGAGAAGGCCCATTGCGGAGCAAGTACGTGTTTTGAGACCGGGAGGATGGTTTTTGGGATACGTTGTGCCAGAGAGAGTGGATAATATTCAAATCTATTTTAACTGGTTCAACGCAATTTTAAGGGTTATCTCCAGGATTTTTACAACGAAGAGCAGTAAAAAGCCCAAAAAGGCGGAAGTCTATCGAAGTGATAATGACTCGACTCGCTATATTTCAGAAATCAACGGTCTGAACTATAAGAATTTAATCGTTACAGGAATGTACTCTATGCCGATGATAAGTCACAGTCCCGAGTTTCCTTTTTCGCTACTCCCTGGGCCTTTAGAAAAAGTGCTTACACGAATTTTTTCCCTTGCAATTTCAGTAAGGGGGACTTTTACTGGGCGACATGGTTGGTTGTGTTCTGAGAAAATGGGGCAGGCATTCTTGATCGCATTTCAGAAGTCAGAAAACTAGAATATAGCACCAGGTAGTTATCAGGGCTATGATGAAGATTTTAAATGCCGAACCAGAAGATTACAGCGAGAAGGCAAAGGAATTACTCGGTTCAATAGGCAAACTCGTCGAGGAAAAATGCGACCGAGGCCGTTTGCTGGAGCTAATACCTGATATAGACGTACTTATTGTCAGGCTTCGGAATCGCATAGACCGTGAGGTTTTGGGGCGTGCTCGGAATCTAAAAGTAATAGTGTCGGCCACAACGGGATTAAACCACATTGACCTGGATGTGGCTGAAGAGATGAATATTAGAGTCTTAAGCCTGAAGGGCGAGAGAAAATTTTTAGAGGGGTTGACGGCGACGGCCGAGTTGACGTGGGGGTTGTTGTTATCGCTGATAAGAGATATACCCAATGCAAGTAGAAGTGTAGTTGGAGGCTTTTGGGATCGTAATCTTTTTCGCGGTCATCAGCTAAAAAATAAGACTCTCGGGGTTGTGGGTTTCGGGAGGCTCGGAAGCAGAGTGGCGGAATATGGAAAAACATTTCAGATGAATGTTATTTCCTATGATCCGTACGTTGAAACGATGCCAAAATGGGTCGAGAAGGTAGACTTTGAAGGGGTGTTAAGGCGTTCCGACATATTGACATTACATGTAAACCTTAATGATGAAACAACTGGTCTGCTTGATCGTGAGGCTTTTTCCAAAATTAAAAAAGGGGCAGTGTTGATCAATACGTCGCGTGGTGAGCTGATTGACGAGAACGAACTTGTACGTTCGCTGGTAAGTGGGAACCTGGCCGGAGCCGCTCTGGATGTATTATGTAACGAGACTTCAAGTATAGAGGGCTGGCTCCATAGTAATGCAGTATGGAGATATGCCATAGATCACGACAATGTAATTATCGTACCGCACATCGGTGGTGCTACCGTGGAGTCCATGGCCGACGCAGAGCTTTTTATGGCTGAGAAACTGGCTGCCTATCTAAAAGGCTGAAAAATGTGTAGACGTAAACTGTTTCTAACAAATAGAGTGATACAGAAGCTGGCAGAGATCGCGCCGTGGTCAAATTCCTCTCAATTCCTAAAGTACTCCAGACAGGCAGTGGCGGAAGCAGATCAAGAAGATGTGCGGAAAATATCTTCTATCGTATCACACGTTAAGGAGCTGGGTGGAACAACGTTTAGCTTGCAGATATACAAGTTATTGTCATTGAAGCAAATGTGTGAGAAGTTGCGGCCGAAGTCGATACTTGAGATTGGCTCTGGGTTGTCTACACCGATTTTTTCTGATTATGCGAGAAGTCATGGTTGTAGTATCTTGTCTGTCGAACAGCATAGTGGATGGATTGATTTCACCAAGAAGTTATTGGATGTATACGGCTGCGAACAAAATGTGGAGTTTTGCCGATC
>JALUWC010000292.1 GCA_027019885.1 Geoglobus sp. | reverse complement strand
GACTCTCAGGGGATCTTTCTCCCTATAATAAGCCACCTCCCTCGGCAGAGAATTCTGAAATCCAAGCGTCGCAACAACCAGAGCGATGTTAAGAACCGTCAGCGCTAAATTGAAAACTCCGTACTCGCCAACTGAAAAATATCTGGCTATCACCGCCCTGCTTAAAAATCCAAAGAACATTGAAATGATCGTTCCGGCAAATACTATTCCGGTTCCTCTCGCTATTCTCTGCAGTGCATGGCTTGTCTCGTCCATGTTATTCACCAGTGTTGTTCGGCAATGAATTATTTTTTACTTTTGTGTATTCATTCCACGCAACTTCAAATTTCAAGAACATGAAAAACCTTTTCTGTAATAGCATAAACGATAACTGCCAGTGCTGTTTATTAGATCGGTGCGTAATTTTATCAACCTGTAAAACAACAGTTAACTTTTTTAACTGCTGTTTCATAAATTGAAGACGTGAACGTCGCAGTAAGGTTCCTCCTATCCAGATATGGCGGGAAGGTCATTACAAAAGAAGAGCTGAAAAAAGTGTGTGAGAGATTTGAAGTTGACATTGACTATCTGATACACCACCTCATATCCTACGGATACGTGATCAGGATTCTCCGAGGGCTTTACTACGTGAAGAGTGTTGAAGAGTTTAAGCTGAAAAAGGCTTTAAGACCGCTGGAAATCACCGGGCTCGGATTGAACAGGCTGGGCGTAAAGTGGTATTACGGTCTGTTCACAGCCCTCAGACTGAACGCCCTCACCCATGAATACTTTGCCAGGATATTCGTCCTGAATGATAGAATCTACCGCTCAAAGGTCGTGAAGATCTATGGAGAGGATGTTGAATTCATAAAAATCAAACCTCGCCTAACAGAGTTCGGCATAACAGGCAGAGAAGAAATAAAGTATTCCGATGTGGAAAAAACCCTTCTGGACTTTCTTTATCTCTCAAGGTACAATCCGGAACTCAAGCCCATAGCAAAAAACATCCTTGCAGAATACTGGAGCAGGGCGAATAAGAAAAAAATAAACGAATACCTCAAATACTATCCAAAATCTCTGAGGAAGGTGCTTGAGGGTGAAGGACTACTCTGAGTTCATTCAGTTAATACTTGAGAAGAGCGGAATTAAGAAGCCAGAACTGGTTGAGAAAGATGTAATTCTGCACACAATTTTAAAGAGACTTTATTCTGACGAATATTTTGCCCGGAACTACCTTTTTAAGGGTGGAACTTGCCTGGTCAAATGCTATTTTGGCTATTACCGTTTCAGCGTTGATCTGGACTTTACCTTCAGGAATCAGGAGAAGTGGGAGGGGCTCTCAAAGAGAAGCAGAAGAAAAGCCCTCGTCGAAGAAGCGCAGAAGGTCGGCAACCTGATTGAAGCTGCTGCCAGCTATATCGGTCTTGAGTTTAAGGCTGAACTGCAGAACAAACGCTACATCGAGTTTGGGAGTGGCTCAAGAATGGTAACGTACAGGCTTTACCATCCCGGTAAGGAAGGAAACATTATAAAGGTTCAGATTAATCTGGTTGAAAACATTCTTTTCGAGCCAAAGAGGCTCACAGCAAAAACCCTTTTGAGTGGAGTTCCATTATCTAAGGATGATGAGCTGTACTTTTATGATTTCCTTGAGGATTACTCTGGGGTTGATGTTCTCTCTTATGACCTGAGAGAAATTTTGATCGAGAAAGTTAGGGCCATCTTAACCCGGAAAGTTCAAAAACTAAGGGATTTCTATGACTTATATCTTTTGTACAAGCACGGTTTGAAAGTTTCTGATTACAAAGAGACAGTTGTTGAGAAAATTATTCCAGTTTTGAGGTATGAGAAGTATTTGGAGAATTTCAGAAGAAACAAAGCTTCATTTGATATCGAATTTAACAACATTTTAGACGAGTATGAACTACGTCTCCTGAACGTTGAGCTGGATGATGATTTTGTTAGATTCTTTAGCTCTCTATTCATGGAGATAAAGAAAATTCTTAGCGAAATTGACCGGAACCTCTCCTTATAAAACGCAACCTTCTCTTGGCAAAGAGCTTGGAAATCCCATCGTTGCCATCACGAGTGCAACACTCAAAATCGTCAAAGCCAGGCTGAAAACGCCGTATTCTGCTATGGAGAAAAACCTCGCTATGACTGCGACACTTAAAAATCCAAAGAACATTGAA
>JALUWC010000291.1 GCA_027019885.1 Geoglobus sp. | reverse complement strand
CGGCAAAGCTGTTGAAGGTGGCGAGGAGGGAACTCGCCGCCTGATTTTAATTTTTTGTCTACATGTTATATGTATTTATATATGCTATGAAGACCATAATGGTCAGGGATGAGGTTTACAGGGCGCTTTCAAGAATGAAAAGAGAGGGGGAGTCTTTCTCCAGCGTTATAGAGAGATTGTTATCCGGAAGGAGAGATAGAGCACTTGAGGTGCTCGAGAGGTACGCGGGGTCTCTGAAAGAAAGCGAGCTCTTAGATTTGATTATGGAGGAGAGAAAGCGCTTCACGGTGAGGGAATTTGATCTTTGATACTTCTACGGTTCTTCAAATTTTGAAGGATAGAGATTTTTTCGAAAAAATCAAAGATAAAATTGATGGAGAGATAAAAATAACTTCGATAACAGCATATGAGCTTCTTAGAGGTGCGATTTACCTCAAAATAACAAAACACAGTGAAAAAGAGCTCAACGTAATCCTGTCGTTCATCTCAGAGCTGGAGGTCGTACCCTTCGGGAGAGACGATGTAAAGATAGCCGCGTACATTTGGGGCAAACTGAAGTCAAAAGGTACGCTGGTAAACGATGCCGACATTTTAATAGCATCAATATGTGCAGGTAACAGGCAAAAGCTTTTGACCATCGACGAAGATTTTAGAAAGATAAAGGAAGTTTATGATGAGTTTGAGGTTGAATTTTTGACATCATAGCACACCACTATTACTTCATTTTCACATGGGCAGGGTATGGATTAGTGTACTTTCCATATTAAGTTAAGTCGGCAAACCGAGTAAAAAATAGATTCTGAAAATCAGGGATAAAGCTGCTCCTCTTTCTTCCTAAAGATTTTGATCTCAATTTTGCCGTTCACGACATCAAACTCTATCTCGTCACCCACCATTATTTTGATTCCGAGCTTCTTCTCTACCTTTTCCAAGAAGTTCTTCGGCAGAGTAACCTGGAAGTTTTTCCTCACCTTAGCTCTCGCCATCTATACCACTAACTTTAAAAAAACGCAAATTATATATAGTAATATCTTGCATTTGTTAAACTAACAATTGTTATAAGGAAATGTTAAGTACGCCAATGCACAATAATATGCAGCGGATACAAAAAGGAAGCCGGAGCATCTTTGATATCGTTCCAAGCAAGCTCAATGGTCACGTCGGAAGAGCGAGAATTACTTTTAGGTTGATGGGATGGGTCAGGGTTGGCGATATAAACCTAAATGGTTATTCATCTTTGCCTTCAGCTGGTTTGCTATCTTTTAACAGAAGGGTTAGTGGCTCTACGAACTTTTTAAGGAGGAAATCAATCCCATGCCAGCGCATAAGTTCCGGATGAAGAAGGAAGAGCTTGGGAAGCTGGTGTATAAAGGTGCCTCCTATGGCTAGAATACTGATAATAGATGATGAGCCAGAAATAATCACGTTGACCAGAATGATGCTCCAGAAGGCTGGTTATGAGGTGATCGGAGCGGAGAGTGGTAAGAAAGGACTAGAGATCCTAGAAAAAGATAAGGTTGACTTGGTGCTCTTGGACGTTGTAATGCCAGATATAAACGGCTGGGAGGTGTGCAGGAAGATAAAAGCAGATGAAAAGCTGAGGCAAATACCTGTGGTCATGTTCACCGTTTATGATAATAAGGAGGATGTTATGCGCAGCCATGAGTGTGGGGCAGATGCCCACCTGAGCAAGCCCTTCAACAGAGAGGAGCTTCTCGATGTTATTAGAAGGTTTTTGATTCGCATCTTCTGAGTAAAACTACCTACTTTTAGCTTAATCATTTCCCTCTTAGTCTATTTTTTAGTTGCTGCAACAGCTTCCCTTAATTGCTCCAAGGCTATTAGTTCAGCCTCCGGGTTCGTTCATTTCCCTTTATAAATCTACTACACACTACGATGGTATGAAGCTAATATACGTATTAGGAGCGATGATCGTTTTGCTGACCTTCCTTGAGATAACTCACGATGTCATTGAAAAGAAAAAGGAAATGGAAGCTATAAGTGCATATAAAGTTTATTTAGAACAGGCGAAAGCAGCTGCTAGAGTGGGTAATCAGCCACCAGAGCCTGAGATAGTTTCACTTCCTACTGGTTATAACATTATGATTAACGGCGACTTCGTTGAGCTTCATTATTCAGGTGCGATGGTTACAAAAGAACGATGGAGGTAGAT
>JALUWC010000290.1 GCA_027019885.1 Geoglobus sp. | reverse complement strand
AGTCCGGAAAATCTCCTCTGACGATGAAGGGAAAGAAAGAGATTGGGAATTACGTGGGTGAAAAAGATCCCCTTGAGTTTCTGGACCAGTTTGAGATTCTTCATGTAAATGCAGAGATCGTGCACAGAGCCTATAACCTGATGAGAGAGCAAAATCTCTTACCCAATGATGCCATAATCCTTGCCACGTGTGCATTTCACGAGATAGACCTGCTTGCAACTCTCGACCTGGATTTTGAGAGTGCATGCAGGAATGAGGGGCTCAGAGTGGCTATCAGAGCAGAGGACATCTGAAATCAGATTAAAAGAAGTTCAGAAAGCGAGATACATCGCATGGAGATGATGGAGAATCTGTACTGAAAGATCTTATGGAGGGATGAAATGCAAAAAACATATTTAAAAGGCAAAGACCATATTCAGAGTGTTATGGCTCAGAAATCGGTTGAGGAACTTAGAACTGAGCTGAAAGAAGAGTATCCTGACATTGATTTTGACGATGATCTTCTATCCCTTGTTGGAAGCATCCCGCAAAATCCTCCTGAGAAGGATAAAGAAGTTGTGAGAGAAGCTGTAGAGAAGGTTCTGAAATGAGAGTTTTTCTGATGTAAATGTCTTCATGGATGTTCTCGAAAGGAGAAGAGGCTGGAAGGCGAGTTTAGCTGCTATTCAGCTCGTGAGAAGTGGTAAAATTGAAGGTTATGTTTCTGCACTCACACCGCCGATAATCTATTTTTTGAGGGCAAGATACGCCGACGAGAACAGGGCAAGGGAAGATACCAGAAGAACCTTGAAGGAATTCAGAATCGTTCCGCTAACAGAGGAAATCATCCTGAAATCCTACGAGGAGTCACGAATTGATGATTTTGAGGACAGCATACAGTTCCATTCTGCACTCCACAATGCGGATTTTTTCATCACCAGAAACATTAGGGACTTTGAAGCAGTAAAAGATGAGGTTGCAGTCATGAGCCCAGAGGAGTTCATGAAAGAGAGGAAAAGGCATTTCTGACAGCAAACTCAACCTCTCTGTATGCCTTCTCGAGCAGTTTTCTGTAATACTCCACATCAATACTTTCAGGATCCCTGACTGAAACTATCTTCTTATCAAAATCCACAACCACATACTCTATCTCCATCCCGGGAGATAGTTTAACCCCATGTCTCTTCAGCTCCTTCACAGCTGAAGCTTCAATGGAATTCTTTGAGTAGGATGTTCTGCTTATTCTTTTCCTGATGAAGAACTCTTCTGGATTGGAATGTTTCATGGCAAGAAGATATCTGCGGTAAACTGCTTTCAGATCATTTTCAAGTTCATTAAGCTCTTTCAGTGTTCTTGCCTTTCTCAGCAAATCAAACATCTCCAGCTGTGCTTTTCTGATAAACTCAGGAGTGTCTCTCCTCCTCGCCATCACTCCTCTGAGCTTCATCTCACCATTTTCAAGCAGGCCATAGTAGCGGGCAGGAGCTCCAAAGCCATCCTTCCTCGGCAGGAAAACAACCCAGTGATATCTGTCCTCCTCAGCATGAAGTCCTGTCTCTTTTTCTATTCTTTCTCTAAGACTTCCATCTGAATTTCTGACAAAAATGCTATCAACCATGGCATGAATTACTTCAGCTCCACTTTCCTCAGCTATTCTTATGCTTTTGAGCAGAATTTCTCTTCCTATACCAGTAATTCTCTCATGCAGTGTTATGCTTCCGAATTTTGCATTTCTGAATCCTGTGTAGCCAAAACAGGTAACGAGCATCCACTTCAAAGCTGTATCTATGCCTGAAACTTCAGGATTTATCTTCTTCATTCTCTTTGTACGTATTCTTAATTCAAGTAATGGCTTGAGAATTGTGGAGAGAAATCCTTTTCTTCCATTTCCAATGGATTCAGGACTCAGGTTGTACTTCACAATTATAGCAGGATACATTGATGTGAAATCAATCTGGGAAACGTTATCGTATACTCCAGGCTCTGGCTGGAGAATCAAGCCTCCCTTATCATTATTCCTCAGCTCCTCAATCCTCCTTGGCTTTTCGGCACCCCTCTTTCTGAAGGGGACAGCCATTCCTCTCCTTAAAGCCTCATACACTTCATAGCTTGAGATGAGCGTGCCGGGGGTGAATCTTGACGTCAGATTTGCAGATAAACCTGTCAGCCTTGAGGTAAACAGAATTCCTTTCAAACCA
>JALUWC010000289.1 GCA_027019885.1 Geoglobus sp. | reverse complement strand
CAGAATTCCACATAACAAGAGAGGCGGAGAGCATAGCCGATCTTGTGGCAAAGCAGAGAATTCCGGAAGAAATGTTCAGATAATCTTGGGCAATGGTATGTTGAAGAAGGTAATAATTGGAGAGCAGAATACGCTGAAACTGAATCAAAATTTCCAGTTGGGAAAAATATTCGGACAAGAGCAGCCGGTGGGAGAAACATCAAGTACTGCATAAAATGCGGAAAAGCTAACCAAAGTCAGCCAAGTACTGTGTCAAATGATGGACACCCCATCATCTAATTTGAGACTGTAAATGGTGAGACTATCCTATGTCTCTAACAGAAACCAGTCCCATCCGGGTAACATTATAAATAATTTCAATTTAATCAATTTTCATGCTTCATGCTGTTGTTGATGTTGGCACAACTTCAATAAAGGCGGGAATCGTGAGCGATGATGACTACAGGGTTGTGAATGAGTCATCTCTACCTGCTGAGGTGATCCATCCGGAAGAGGGATATGCTGAGCAGGAGCCTGATCTTCTCTTCCAGAGGGTTCTTGATCTTCTTAAGGATGTGTGTGATGGCTACAGCATTGCAAGCATCGCCCTTACCACCCACATGGCGGGTTTTGTTCCTGTTGATAGGAATGGAGGTGAGCTTTACAATCTCGTTATATGGCTTGATGAGCGTGGAAAGGGGTATCCTAAGAAGCTGTTTTCAGGCTTTCCGAAAATTGAGGGATACAATGTCTTGGAACTTCTCAGATTTCTGAGGATAACAGGTGGTGCACCGAGCAGAACAGGAAAGGATGCACTCTCCAAGATACTTTGGTTGAGAGAGAATGAGCCTGAAGTTTACAGCAAAACACTGAAGTTTCTGGATGTGAAGGGATATCTGCTTTTCAGGCTTACAGGAAACACTGTCACAAGCCATGATGAAGCAAATCTGACATGGCTTGCGGATACGAGAAAAAACAGGGCTGAATGGCATAATGGACTGATGAAAAGATTCGGTTTGAATGCTGATATGTTTCCCGTGATCAGGGATAGCACAGAGATTGCTGGAATGCTGACCCCAGAAATAAGAAAAGAAACAGGTCTGGATGACTCGATTCCTGTGATGGTTGGAGCAGGAGATATGTGCACGGCTGCAATAGGCTCAGGAGCTGTGAAAAATGATGAGGCTCACATCTATATTGGAACAAGCGACTGGATTGGTGTGCATGTGGATAAAAGAATGGCAGATGTCAGGCATTATGTTGGAACAATTCTGAGCGGAATTCCTGAAAAATACCTCCTCGTTGCAGAGCAGGAAGTGGCTGGAGGGGTTATAGACTGGGTGATGGAGAATTTTGGGATAGATGGTCACAGCGAATTGGACGAAATAGCCTCCAAAACTGAAACGAACCTCATATTTACCCCGTGGTTTTATGGGGAGAGAGCTGTCATAGACGACCATCATGTCAGGGGCAGTCTGATAAATGTAAGCCTGTCCACAAGGAAAGAGGAGATAATCAGAGCGGCTTTTGAAGGAGTTGCTTTGAACATAGCCTGGGCATTTGAGGTGGTTGAGAGGATGGTAGATGTTGGAAGGGTGACTGCGGTTGGTGGAGGGGTGAGATATAACGGCCTGTGCAGAATACTCTCCGACATGCTTCAGAGGAAGGTTGAGAGGATTGCAGAACCTGAACATGCCGGCCTGAGGGGTCTTGCAGTAATTTGTGCGGTAGGACTTGGAAAGGCGAGCTTTAACAATGCTGTGAGAAAATTCAGAGTAGACAGGGTTTTTGAGCCAGAGGGAAGCAGAAGAGAATACTACTGGAGAAAACTCAGTATTTTCAAAGAATACTACCGGAAAACAAAAAGCATCTTCAGAAAGCTCACTGATTAAAAGGGGTGCGTTTGATCGGAACGTATTCAGCCGGGCTTTATTCATTATCGCAAGAGTTATATTCATCCCCTCAAAGCCACTTATCAGAGGGGTCGTGGCGTAGCCAGGAAGCGCGGCGGGCTCCAGCGGTGTGATGACTGATGGGTCTGCTGAGCGGTGATGATCCGCTGGAGTGCTGACCCGGAGAGACCCGCCAGTCGTGGGTTCAAATCCCACCGACCCCATCCCTATATGGGTTAATCAAATCCGCCAAACCTCAACATTCATCCTTCTATCAAACCACCATAGAACAAGCAACCGACGCCGTTT
>JALUWC010000288.1 GCA_027019885.1 Geoglobus sp. | reverse complement strand
TTTCTTATTTAAGTCTTTCTGATGATTATTATAATATAGATAATGGAAAATAATGAGGATTTTTAAAACCCGCCTTGGAATTTCAGGAAATTTTCTTTGCCGGAGGACTGAGATGTGACACATCTCACCAATATGTTCCAAAAACACAGATGATCTGCGAATTCTTAAAGATCGGTTACCCTATTCAGATTTAATCAGACCTTAACAACCTCCAGAAAATCAACCCTCTCAAAATCCTCATCAAAGGTGGCTATCTTCTTTATACCGTAATGTTTGCATGTTGCTGCTATTAGTGCATCGTTTGGTAAAAGATTGTACTCTTTAAAAACCTCAAAAAACCCGTTTAATGGCAGACAATCAATCACTTCCAGTTCCAGACCATCTATAAAATTTCTCAGAATATTAACGAGAGCTTCATTTTCATCTCTGAAAATTCTCCGGAGGATATAGAGAGTTTCTTCAATAACGTTTACAGACGTTATCAGATCGTTATCGGCAATCTTTTCAAAGACCCTCTTTGCCCTTTCAGTGTGCTCACTCTCAACAAGTAAACTGACCAAGAAATTAGTGTCAATGAATGTTTTCATACCTCTCCTGTCTTATTTTTTCAATTTTCTTTGCGGTTATCTTCTCTCCCGGTCTAATCGGTTTCCAGTTCATAATGAACCTGAGTCTTCTTTCTTTTCTACCCTCCTCTATTTGAATTTTTACCCTCTCCCCCTCCTTCAAATACACCTTATCCAGAGGCTTGAACACACCATTTTCATAAACAACCTCAATTGTTTTTGGCATCAGTTCCCATTTCTTTATTCAGTAGTTAAAATTCTTTCCTTCACAGTTCAATTATCTGGAGAAAATCAATCCTTTTGAAATCCTTATCAAATGTGGCTATTTTTTTAATTCCATGGTGCCTGCATGTTGCTGCTATTAGTGCATCGTTTGGAAGAAGTTTATATTCACACATAATTTTCCAGATTTTTGAAACATCCTGATGGTCTGTTAGAATCTCGATTGAAAGATCTTCAAGCAAGCTGAATAACTTTTCCATTTCCTTCCTGAAAGGTTCATATCCATTCTCAGATATAAAATTCCTGAATTTCTGGTTGGATTTAACACCAAACTTACTTTCTGCCAGTTTTCTTGCCAGTATATAGAGGGTTTCATTCACTACAATGAAAGAGGTAGCTGGCCTCTCATCAATCTCCAGAATTTTGGCAGCCTTGGATGTCAATTCCGTTTCGAACATAAAATTGTAGAAAATGTTTGTATCGATAAATATCACTGTGACTGTGCCTCCTTCTCATATATTTTGAGTTCGTTAACACTTGCCTTTCCAAAAATACCTCTGTATGATTCGATGACCTTTTTTCTATCTGACTCCACAAGGATTTTAACCTTCTCTCCATCCTTGAGATCGATTTTTTCCAAGGGTTTGAATACTCCATTCTCGTAGACAGCCTCAATAACCTTCGGCATCAATTTCTTACTATGTTTTCAGGATTAAATAAGGATTTTGGTTACAGCCCGACAATTTCCAGAAAATCAACCCTCTCAAAATCCTCATCAAAGGTGGCTATTTTCTTGATTCCATAGTGTTTGCATGTTGCTGCGATTAAGGCATCATTTGAGATAAGGAAAATATTTCCATGAAATTTTAATTGAATAAAAAAGACCTCAGAAGTCAGCAGTAAAAGAGTATTGAATAATTATCAACCAGCTCTCGGATAAACGTGCTGTAGTACTTGAATATTTGCTCATATACCTGTTTTTATTTATCGCAATGATCTTTGAGGAAATACTTTTCAGATCTCCCCAACACATCTTCTGTCTTGAGATAAAGAGGTTTGTAAAATGCCTCTTCAAAAACATTTGAGGGAGGTTAACAGAGCGTAATTTACCAGGAATCTGATCGGGATTTATTCCTCACCAAGCAGTGGGAGACAAAATCTGAAATAGTCTCATCAGGTATTTCTTTAACAAATCCTGGATTTTCTCTCAGGTGCTTGAGCAGTTCATAATGTCTTTCTATTTCAGTTTTCTCAACAACCAGATCCTTTATCTGAACGTATGCCACCTCTTCAACCACATTTATAGAGTTGTAAGCCTGATTTCTGCCATATCTTTTGCTTTCCTCCACAAACCTGTGAAAGGAAGATAAATTAGAGAAAAAATTTAAATCCTTATAGCCAGTAGGCGATTTAATGAGAACTGTAGAGAGCGCCACACTCATTTCATCAACTCTGATAGGAGCAATGCTTTTTGGATTAGCTCTTTATTCTTTTTATATAGATTATGTTACACTAAAACCCTGGTTAAATCTCTTTATTGACACAATTTTGATAATATTCTCTGCAATAATCATAGGAGGTAGTTTAAATATTAAGAAAAAACTTTATGGATACGAAATTGCGGTCAATAAGACATTTAACAATGTGGTTTATTCGAGATTAAAACCTATAATGGAAGAGGTTGCATTAGGTATTATCGAGATTAACTCACTGAGGAAAAAATTAGAGGAAATGGAGAACAAACTTTCAGTACTTGAAGATCTTGCAACAACACAAAAATTAAGTCCAGAGGAGAAGATAAATTTCTATTTTAAAACGATAATTGTTATGCTTTTTTACCTTGGAACCTTTGTATTCATGACACAGTACTCCCTCCCAAATATACACCTTGTTGCAATATTACTTTTCATTTATTGGTGGGGATTCATTACATATGAGTATAAGCTTTTCGATAAAAGCGAAGCTCTTGTGATGCTCGGTGCTCCGGTTTTAATAGTTCCTTCCTTGTATCTTTTGCTCAGGGTTTTAGTAGGCATGGTATTCACTCAGGCCCTGATGTTTGTTGCATCCGGATTTTATGCATGGTATTACTATCTTATCGCGAGAGAGATTACTTCAGGTAAAAGAGCGGAGATTCTGGAAAAAATTAAAAGTAGTATTTTAAAGCAAAGAAAGTAATTCCATTCAAGTTCTCAAATCCCTTATTGAGAGGTAGATGTATGCAGAAATGGCCATTATTATGATCGCAACAGCGTACTGCCTGAATGTTTCGAGCATTTCTTTGTAAAACAGATATTCTTCACCATAAGGAGTTATATCTCTGAGCTGTTTGGCATCTAAAATAAAATAGTTGCCAACACCTTTGATAACTATCGGTCGACCGAAAACTGTAACAGCTTTCCCGATAATTTCTGCCTTATGAATCGGGGAAGAATCTGGGCCTGATGCATCTCCACCAGTAAAAACCAGATTGCCTTTCACATTCAAAACCCTATGAGTTAATGGGAGATTTATGTCCTTTTTTATGAACATTACAATGTCCCCAGGTTTTGGGTTCTTATCAAATGTCTGAATTAACACCATATCTCCTCTTTCAAAGGTTGGGGACATGCTGTTTGACACGACAACAGCCCAAAATATTTTCATTGCTAATGCAAAATAAATAGCCAAAAAGAGCAAAAAAAATTCTAATAAAATTATGATTAATTTTCTTGTTTTATTCTTTTTTTTAATCATCTCAGATAGATATTTTTCTGTTTTAACTTTCCGGACATTTTTTGAGGGATTTTTTGATATCACAATGAATCCGGCAATCAGAGCGAGTAAAATTGCAAGCTGAGTTTCAAACAAGGAGCATCCCCTCCATCAACCCAAGCAGCAGAATTACCAAGTAGATTATAGCAATATCGATGACCAATTGCAAGGTTCTTGATGTTAGCAATGGTTTTTTGGATTTTTCAACCAGATTGACCTGAAATTCCTTTCTGTCTTCATCCAACTTATTTTTTGCTGTTTTAAGTACAAATGCTGGAACACCGTATTGCTTAGAAATTTTCTCTATGCTTTTTCCTCTCTTTTCCCCCTCAATGATCATTAATTCGTAATCTGACTTCATCTCCCCACATATATTCTTAAAGCAATTAACAACGCCAGCACACCAGCTATAGCAGTAATCAGGATCCCGTTTCTTCTTTGCTTGACTTCGGGTGTTGGTGTAACTAACGGAGTCTTATTTTCACTTTTAGTGAAATTCTTGGCAAAAAATACCTTGCCAATTCTCTCTTTATTCACAACAGTAATCCTGTAGGCACTTTCTTTTTTAGGAGTGAATTCAAATTCGATGTGCTTTTTTTCATTTGTGTAAAAAGAAAATGTCCGGTTGTAGATTAGTTCATCATTGGCATACACCCTTACAGTCTTTTTTCCTGCTCCACCAACATTATGGACATCAAACGAAATTTTAACAGGAGTTCCAACACTCACCAAAAACTTGCTGACGGTAAGATTTGAATACTCCAGTTCAGGTGGCAACTTGAGTTCTGTTTTTAGCCTGATGTTAACAGTCTTGTTTAGATTTGCGAGATCAAAAAAACTTGTATAGATTTCTGGATCTTCATTCAGATGGTATTTTTTAACAATATCGTCTGGATTGAACCAGTAGTCTGTGGACTCCACTATCAATATCCCGCCATTTTCAACAAACTGAGAAAGATCGGACTTGATGACTGGGTTCTTGGATATGTAAAACAGTACATTCAAATTGTTCAGCTCATCTGCTTCTACAATTCCCTTGTATCTGATGGGTGCATCGCTTAACTTTGCCACGTCTTCCAATACCTCCCCAAAGCTATCTCTTGCCTCTTTATCACTCGATATGTAAATACCTGTTTTTATATCTCCGCTGCCATTTACTTTTTTCCAGGAATATGCTAAAATATTTGCTAACATGCGGTCTGCATTTTCTCGGTTCATTTTGCTTTTCAGACTGCCCAGAACATAGTTATTCTGTGAGAGAACTACCACGCCCTTGCCATATTTTGAAACCAGAATGGGTTTGTCAAAAAGGAAATTACCTACAACAATTGGCAAAACTTTCTTAAATTTCAGACTGTCCCAATCAAAAGTGAGACTGATTTTATGCGTCCCTTCTTTTAACTGCGGGATTTTGAACCCAATTTCTTTGAATTCTTTTGGTTTTAAAATTACTTCTTGCTTGCTTATTTTTTCACCATCAACAAAAAGTCTTGCAAAAAAATCTGCTTCTTTATTGCCAGAATTATAAAGTGAAACTTCGAGTGAGTTGTTCATACCTACCGGAAGGACGCGAGCTTTGAGTCTTGAATTGAAAACGAGAACGTTACTTTTCTTTTCATTTACAACTTTAAATTCAATTGTTTTTTTCAAATAATCTACATCAGATCTCGATACTTTATAGACTTGAACACTGAACTTCTCTCCACTAAGTATCTTGTCCTTTAACGATTTGTACTCTTTGTATGTGGCTGTAGAATTGAGCACATCAAACACATAAACCTCTACCTTATACTTTCCGGTGATCCAGTCCTCCGGTATTTTAAAATTGTATACAGCATAAGCATTATCCGCCCATCCCACGTCACTTTTAGAGATTGATCCGCCTGAGACTACATAGCCTTTAGGATCGTAAACTACAAAAACAAAGTCAACAGCATACGCTCTCATATGATTTATGTCCTTTACCTGTGCATAAACTGAGACTTTATCTCCTTTCCCAAAAATAGGTTCTGTGGGAATATACTTTCCATAATCCTCAACATAAGATACAAATTTAACATCGAAGTTGGACAGAGCAAAGACTGGTTGCGCTAACACCACAACGACCATAATTAAACCCAAAACTAAGCATTTCCCCTCCACATTTCATTCAAGATCAAAAGTAATAAATAATTTTACCTTTTTAATCATGGTTGTGAGAGACCCTAAAACAATTCCAGTGGCGCTGGCTCTATCAATTGTCATATTGGCCATATTTGTTATTTACCCTGCATCAGCCTTATATGAAAAATACAATGGTCTGATGGCTAGCTGGCACAAGGCCAAAATCTGTATGCCATGCCATATCAACACTCTGCCAGAGAAGCAATTGAATAAATTCCTTTCTTGTACACCATGTCACAGTGGAAAAGTTAACCTAAAAGACCCCAAATCGATAGAAAAAATTCACACAGTTGACGTATGCATCAAATGTCATGTTGGAAGTAAATACTCCAGCAGAAATCTTGGTTTGAAGGTTCATGTCCCTCATTACAAACTTAAGTGTTCTGACTGCCACGGTCAGAAAAATATAAGCAAACCTGAAGCAAAGGTATGTTCAGATTGCCATGGTGGTAATCCTCATGCTGTCCATGGTAGGATACTGGATCAAATATGCACCTTCTGCCACAGTAATAGAATATATGATTTTATAAAAGAGAGGCCCAAGGAAGTAGAAAAAATAATAAAAACAACACCAACTCCCACTCCAGCTCCAAAGGAGGTTTCATTCAGAAGCCTTTCTGATTTGATACTGTGGATCGTGAATCTTCTCTTTTAGCTTTTGAAAAATTATTTAACCAAAACCCCTCAGCTTTCTCCATGCTATCACCCTTCGAGATAAAGCTCCTCAAATCACTTGAAGTGGGAAAGGATTACACTGTGGAACTTGCGTCCGAAATATCTGGAATGAAAAAGGATGCCGTTCTCAAGGCGATATATCTGCTTGAAGAGAAGGGATTTGTTAAAATAAAAGAGAGAACCTGGAAGGAGTACGAGCTTACAGATGAGGGGCTCAGATACCTCACAGAAAATCTGCCGGAAGAGAATGTAATGGAGGAGCTCAAAAAAGGTAAAAAAAGCATAAAAGAGCTTGAGGAGAGATTTGGAAAGGCTGCTGTTGGAATCGCAATTGGAAATCTCAGAAAAAAAGGGGCAATAGAGATAAGAGATGGTGTTGTAAAACTCCTCAAAACAGTTGATTTTCCGGAAAAAAATGCTCTTGCAGAGGTTTACTCAGCACGAACAGCAGAAATTGATGAAAAATTAATTAATGAGCTCAAGAAAAGAAAACTGATTAGAGAGGAGGTACAGAAGGAAATAAAATTCACCATTATCTCAAAACCCGATGTTGAACTCAGAGATAAGGTAGCTGACCTAACTCCTGAGCTTCTCATTTCAGGAGAGTGGAAAGACAAGGACTTCCTTGAGTATGACATTACAATACCCTCAAAAGAGATTTTCACAGCAAAAATTCACCCTTACGAGAGGATAATCAGGGAGTGCAGGAAGATATTTCTGGAGATGGGTTTCACAGAGATCAAAGGTCATTACATCCAGCCAGCATTCTGGAACTTCGACGCCCTCTTCCAGCCTCAGGATCATCCTGCAAGGGACATGCAGGACACATTCTACCTTGACAGGTATGTTGATTTAGAGGGAGATGTTGTTGAGAGAGTTAAATTAACACACGAGAATGGCTGGAAGACAGGCTCGAAGGGATGGGGAGGAAAGTGGAGCCTTGAAAAAGCAAAACAGCTTGTTTTAAGGACTCACACCACAGCAATAACAATCCATTACCTTGCATTGAACCCTGAGCCACCTGTAAAGGCATTCTGCATTGACAGGGTTTACAGAAGAGAGAGTATAGATGCAACCCATCTCCCAGAATTCGACCAGCTTGAGGGTGTGGTTTTGGATAAAAACGTTGGATTTGCAGATTTGCTCGGTTTGTTGAGAGAATTCTTCCACAAGATGGGTTTTGAGGATGTTAGATTCAGGCCGGGATATTTCCCGTACACAGAGCCGAGCGTTGAGCCGGAGGTTTATGTTGAAGATATGGGATGGATCGAGCTTGGAGGGGCAGGGATTTTCAGAAAGGAAGTGACAGAGCCTCTCAGGATAAAAGGAAAAGTTCTTGCCTGGGGTCTTGGAATCGGAAGGCTTGCGATGCTCAGACTTGGAATGAAAGACCTGAGAAGGCTTTATCTGCCAGACATTGGCTGGCTGAGGAGTTTGCCGGCAGTGAAGAGATAAAAATTTGACAGATTTTCACCCTCACATTTATAAATCAAATGGTCTTTATTCTCTGTAAAGACTGCTTGATAGAGAGTATGCTGAGCAGAAAGCTGATGTTTCTTATACTCGGGATGGGAGGGGTAATTTCATTCATACTCAGCGTGAGCGTTGGCTCTTCAGGGATGGGATTACATGAAATGCTCAGAATGCTCAGCGGAGATTACAGCAACAACATCGGAGACATACTTGACTACAGGCTGAGAAGAACGATTCTTGCCACGCTTGTTGGTATATCCCTTTCATCTTCAGGCTGTGCCATGCAGTCTCTTTTCAGAAACCCCCTTGCCGATCCCTACATCTTGGGTGTTTCAAGCGGTGCAAGTGTTGGAGCTGCGCTGGCAATTCTCTCAGGTCATGGAACATCCCACGAAATAATAACAGCAGCTTTCATCTCAGCCCTAATGGCTGTTTATGCCGTCTATGCTCTTGGAAAAAAGTCAACGTATTTCCTTCTTCTCGCAGGAATAGCAATGGCAACTTTTCTTTCCGGAGTTACTTCCTTTCTGATATACATTTCAGGAGAGAGCCTTCGTCAGGTGCTTTTCTGGATTATGGGGGGTTTCTGGACAGCCAACTGGACGAAGGTGAAGGTTGTGTTTATGACAGCAATAATCGGGACTGCTGTAATGCTTTACAATTCCTGGAGACTCAACGCCATCCTTCTTGGAGAAGAACACGCCATGAGTGTCGGGGTGGATGTGGAAAAGCTCAGAAGAGTTATAATCTCCACAACTGCTCTTCTCACAGCAGGAGCCGTATCTGTGAGTGGTGTGATTGGGTTTGTCGGAATAATAATCCCACACACAGCGAGACTTGTATTTGGGGAGGATAACAGAATTCTAATCCCCGCATCAATTCTTCTTTCAGCAGCCTTCATGCCTGCTGTGGATGTTGTCGCAAGGGTCTCTGCTCCGGGCGAGATACCTGTTGGGATAATAACATCCCTGCTTGGCGCTCCATTCTTCATATACCTTCTGCGGAGGAAAAGGTATGAGGTTCAGGGTTGAGGATGTTGAGGTTGAACTGAACAGCAGAAAAATTCTGGATGGAGTTACATTTGAGATTAGCAAGGGAGAGATTGTTGTTCTCCTCGGCCCCAATGGAAGTGGAAAATCAACAATCCTGAGAACGATTTTTGGAATACTCAAACCTATTAAAGGAGCGATATATCTGAATGGAGGTAAGTTGAATGCGGCAAGCGTTGAGGAGATCGCAAAGATCATGGGCTATCTGCCTCAGGAGCATTCCGAGACCAATCTCAGAGTTATTGATGTTGTCTTGCTGGGAAGAACTCCATACATTTCTGTAAACCCCGGAAAAGAGGATTACAGAGTTGCAGAAGAGGCTTTGAAGCTTGTTGGGATGGAGGATTTCGCTACAAGAAAGTTCTCTGAACTCAGCGGAGGAGAGAGGCAGAAGGTTATACTTGCCAGAATTTTCTGTCAGGAAACGGATTTCATGCTTCTTGATGAGCCAACATCGCATTTAGACATAAAGAGCCAGATCGAGGTCCTTGAGATAATAAGGAGAATCACCGAAAAGGGAAAGACCGCACTGGTTGCAATGCATGACATAAATCTCGCACTGAATTTCAGCGACAGGGTTCTGATGGTGAGGGATGGGAAAATAGTCCACACAGGAAAGCCTGAGGATGTCATAAACACTGAGACAATTAAGGATGTGTTTGGTGTGAGGGTCGAGATACTGAAAGAGAATGGCAGAATTCTGGTTGTTCCAGTTGGGGTAAGATGAAATACAGAATTGAGGATGAAACCCTGATCATAGAGGGAGACTTCAATGCGGTAAGCTCAGGCCTGATGGGCGGATGGAAAAATGTGAGATGGATATTCAATCATACGGTTCCTGAGAACTTTGACAGCCTTGATCCGATCGAATACATCAGATCAGTTGCAGAAAGATTTTCAATGAACGATTACTTCGGTCTGCTGACCTCTGTTCCAATGGAAAAGCTTGCAATTGTTAGAAAAGATGATGTCACAGCCTTTGTAACCGCTGGAGTTAAGAATCCCAGCAAGCCAATAGGAACAATAAACATAA
>JALUWC010000287.1 GCA_027019885.1 Geoglobus sp. | reverse complement strand
ATCAACTTTCAACCCCATTAGAATTATCTTTGCGTGACATCACCTCCTCCCGAACTTTCTGTATATAGCTAAGAGCATTGCCACAGAAAGAATTGCAACCGCGATTCCTGCATAGCCGTAGGAGCTTTTTTGCTGTACGGTGATGCGCAGAGATACATCCTCTGCCTTTGTCTGTTCAGCCTCTGCCTTCAACTTCAGGAAGTAGTCGCCCACTCCCGCATCTGCGGGTGGAAGTATGGTTATTGAAAAGTCCACCGCCTTTCCCCGCTGGAGTTTTGTTACGCTCTCCGGCACTATCTCGTAGCTCCAGCCCTCGGGAATCTCCAAGGAGAGAGCAATCCCGGTAAGAGTGTTCTTCCCGGTGTTTGCAACGCGGGCGATGATTTTCTCAGCCTCGCCAGCGGTCATGCGGGTGTAGAGCTTTGAAAGCTCCACAGCTAAGGCGTAGCTTCCTTCCACATGCACTGTAACGTTGCTTATAGCTTGAGAATTATCCCCCTTCGCTATGAAGCTGAGCCGGTAATCGCCGAGCGCAGTTTCCTTAGGAATCTTTACAGCCGCTTCCAGAGAGACAGAGCTCTCCTTTGCCAGCTTCACAGAGGGAACCTTGAAGTTTTTGTGGTAGAAGGCAACCTCCCACTCTGGAGGAGCAACTGCGCTGAGCAGATAATAATCCTCGCTATTTCCAGAATTTTCCAGCTCAAGGCTCAGCCTCACCTCATCTCCTGGCTTGACTATTATTTCTGGCGTGGAGGTGCGCAGCTTTGAGGTAACCGGTAGTGGCTCAACCACGAGAGTTATTTCGTGTTCTGCAACGGATTTTTCGTTCAATGCTCTGAAGGTTATAGAATATTTGCCGGGAGAAGCTTCATCCGGTATTTCAACCTCAGCCTTAAGCGAGGCTCTGCTCTTACCCGCAACCTGAATAAGGTTTGCCTTCAATCCAGAATAGTAGAAGCTAACATTCCAGTTTCTGGGCGCCAGAGCTGTGAGATTAAAGTACCTGTCTGCATAGTCGGCGTTTTCAAGCTCAAGATTTAATTCCACCTTTTCCCCTGCATGGGCAAAAATCTCTGGTATGGAAGAGTGAAGTTTTGAGGAGAGTGTGCTCTGCCCCCTGACCACTGGTATGTCGTATCTGACCTTCTCCACTGCACCTCTGTAGCCTCCTTCCGCCACTATGGAGATGACGTAATCACCGGAAAAATCCTCGGGCACGGTTATCTCAGCATTTATGGTGACCTCCTCGCCCGGTGCAAGAGCTACCGAACCAACCCTGTTACCGCCAGCTTTTAAAGAGGCGTCCCAGCCGGGAGGATGAACCACATAAAGCCTGTAGGTTTTCCTGTACCTCTCCTCTTCCGGAGCATTATTCTTCAGATTCACACTTGCCTGGATAACATCTCCAGGATAGGCAACGACCTTTGAGCTTGGTGAAGAAGAAGTGAGTTCAAGATATGCGGAGAACCACTTGGATGAAACCACCTCTGGCTTAATTTTCTGTGCAGACAAAATTTTTACCTCTGCAAATTCGCTGGAATAGCGAATAATTTTAAAAGCTAAGGAATCGTTCAAACGATACACTTTCCCCATGTTTTCTCTTAATTCCCGTTTACCTGCCATAATGTCGTCGCAGAACTGATAGACAATCAGATTTCCATCCAGTGCATTGAAGCATTTAATCTTTTTGTCATCAAATGTAAAAAATTCAAGGGTGTAGTTCTCAAACCTTACATGTCCTTCTTCTATTCTGTATGTTTTTTCGTATTCCACAGATAGTGCAAATGTATGGTTAAATAAGGTCAATCCAGATAAGATAATGATTAGAAAGCATTTTGTTATTTTTTTGATCAAGTGCATGCAGAATAAGAATCCGCAGAAACCGATTAAATAAGAGCGGGTATATGTATAGGTATACGTGTACCATATCGTGGGTGTTGTCAACCTAACAATACTCTCATACCCATCATATTAAAGAATCTCTCAAATTCTGTTTTCCCCGCTGGGTTGGGTTCCCCCAGGCTCTGGTGCACCCTTGAATATAACCTCAGCTTGAAGCTCTCGAAGCTTTACACCCGAATAACTGCAGGCGAAGCCGAAAAGCTGACAGTCAGTGTGGCGAATAAAAGCAAGAATTTTGTGAGCGAGCAGGATAAATCCGAATATCCCTCAGAGCTACAGTG
>JALUWC010000286.1 GCA_027019885.1 Geoglobus sp. | reverse complement strand
TGTGGCAAGGGAGATGAGAGAAGTCCTGGAAAACTGGTACATAAGGGTAATCGAAACCATAGAGGAGTTCAAAAGAAAATACGGTGATGGATGATGCCTCCGGCCATTCTTGGATGTCAGGGATGCGGGAAGTGCTCTCAGGTCTGCCCCACTGATGCAATTATAAGGGAAGGTGGGAAGGTTGTCAGAATCGCCCCTGAGAAGTGCATTGAATGTTATAAGTGTGTAGAGGTATGTCCCTACGGTGCGCTTATAAAAATGGATTAACCGATTCTGTTGCTGTTAAAGACTTTGAACTTCTTGAAAATATGCTGACTCTGGTGTCATTCCAAAAAAAAGAGCTTGATGAGGAGCTCCTTTTGTTTTTCGAGTCTGAAAAGCTTGCACTTCCGGTTTCATCTATGAAAGATTCTCTGTCATGGGGAATGAGAAAACATGGTTATTCGGGACTCTGCGATACCAATACATAATCAGGGAAATTGTAAAAAGTGACTGGAACTGGAAAAAGGCTGTTTTGAATTACTTCACAAGAATTGGAGAGGAAAATCCACAGGATTTCATTGAGATTGTAAGGGAAATTTTAAAGCAGAGAAGAAACTTCCTGATTTCCGGAAACGGGATTGTCAGAATAAGCAAGAAGTTTGGTAGGGATGGTGAAGTGGCTATAGCAGAGCTGAAGGGTACTGGATAATCAGCCCCTACTCAGGATGTGGGAGCGCAGTTTCAAAGCTTGAGAGCATATACGGCTCCCGCTCTACGAGATAAACAGGTTTCTGATAAGAGTTGTTGGGGGGATGGATTTCATTTGAGCTCATCCCATCTTTTCTTTTTCATGTAAATTCTAATTCCTTTATAGCCTGCAAAAGTGACTATCAAAATTCCAACCAAAACACCACCATAAAAAATAATCCTCCCCTTGTTTTCGCTGAACCAAGAAACAATTCCTGAAAAAAACTTAGATGTTTTTTCACCATCCTCCGAGCCTTCAGGTGTTTTTTGTTCAGTTGGTGTAGGGGTTGGTGTTTCTTCTAAAATTGGCTTTATTTCACCAACAATCCTGTCTATTTCTTCAATTTTTGAATTGGCTTCAGAAGTGACACTGTTTACAAGATTTTCAGCATCATCATACAGACCATTGTTTAGATAATCTTCTGCCTGAGATATTTTGGAGTTCAGTGCTGAGTAATCTTGTTTAAATTCTTCCAATTTGATATCATAACTGAGTGTTGATTTTCCTTTCGATCTGAGGCTTTGGATCATCAACTCCAATTCTGTCATTTTTGAGAACATTGTGTTAATTCTTCCTTTTGCATTTTCCAATTTAAAAGAGACTTCTGCTTTCCTCACAAGCTTTTCAGCCTCATCAAGATATTTTTCGACATTGCTTAAACTTGTGTTGGCCTCCCCATACTTTTCATCGCTTAGATAGGCTTTTCCATCTTCAAGTTTCGTTTTTGCTGAATTCAGTTTCAATTTGATATCTGCTACAGCTACGCCCTCATCTTCAAGATCGTCGATTTCTGCAGATATGGCATTAAGTCTTTTTTCAAGCTGAGATATATAAGAAGCGAACAAATCTTTGTTCACAACTTTTACAACTACTGGACTAACAGCGTCACTTTCAGCATCCTGTATGTCAACACCAATAACAACAATATTTTTAATTTTCTGATCGATGTCAGGAATCTTTCCCGTAACCTCAACCAAAATTTTCCTTAGGCCATCATCCCAGTCTTTTACATCAGCTTTTATGTACATTTTACCCGGATAGATTCTAACTGGACCAGAACCGGCGTATTCTACAATAACTCTCATCGATGGGTTTTCAAGAGATGTGTTAAATTCATATAACCTGCCATCTATTATTGTTCCATCATCAGTCGTCTTTGGCGCAATCGTCATGTTAACGCTCAGTTCTTCACCAGGCAAATAATATTCCTTCAATTTGGGTTCTATTACAGGCTCTGCAAAATTGTCTTTTGTCACAGTCTGAGCGGCTATAGCTAAATCAGTTAAAATAATCAATGTTAGTGTCAGAATGAGCATCAATCTCGGCATGGTTAAAAAAACGAAACGTGAAATTTAAACTTTGCTAAAGCACATGTAAAATGACCCTTCTCTTTCTCCTTCCCGTATCAAAGTTGATCAGAACTATCTGCTGCCAGATACCAAGCATGAGCTTTC
>JALUWC010000285.1 GCA_027019885.1 Geoglobus sp. | reverse complement strand
GACTGAAAGAGAATGGCTGTGATGCTGTGGTTCTTGGCTGTACAGAGATCCCTTTGATTGTAACTCCCGAAGTCTCTCCCTTACCTGTCCTTGACTCAACAAGAATTCTGGCGAGAGCGGCACTGAAAAAAGCTGTGGGAAAAGAATAAAGATTAAATCTTCAATTTTACTGAAGCACAAGCTGTCTAATCCCCTTCGGGTCAAGCTCCTGAATTATTTCAATTTCCTCATCACTTGGTTCAGTAGTGGACGGGGCTTCATTCACCTCAAATCCCGTTTTCTCCTTGACCTCTTCATAGCTCGACCATGGGTGTATGCTGTCAACAACAAGCCTTCCTATGCTCTCATCAAGCTTGAAGATGCATAGAGGTGTGAAGACCCTGTATGGCTTTCCCGCTGCCGTTATTCTCTGCACCTCCTTGACAAAAATCCTTGGATCGTGCTTTCCCTGCCAGACTATGGGCCGTTTAGCTGTCGCATGAAGCAAAGCTCCTCCCGCACCTCCCGGAAACTGAACTCTTCTATCTCCAATGTAAACGTGGCTGTTGTTTAAATACCCCCTTGAGTCAATCTGAGCTCCAGCTAAAAACACAACATCAAGCTCTCCTCTCGCAGATATGTCAAAAAGCTCTGCAAGCTGAAGCTTTGCATCGCAGTACTCGGCTATGAGTGGATGAACGGTTGACATGGGCATTCTGTAGGGATTTGGATTAAATCCAACAATTGAATACCACACAAGATCAGGATTGTAAAGTCTTTTAGCCACTGCAATTGCGAGGAATGGCAGAAAGCTTGCAACTCCCATGAAAGCTGAGTCTGCATCCTTCAAAAGTCTTGCCATGGCTGAAATCATGTAATTTGCCCTTTCAAGCAGGTTCACGGTCTCACCTCCCATATGTGGTCTCTAAGTCCCTCTTCATCAAGATTTGCATACCTCTCCATCATCTCAAAGTCCATGTCATAGTAAGGCGGACAAGCCCCCGGATAAGCTCCATTCTTAACCTCAACAACAGCCCTAACCTTCAGTTTTGGAATCCAGACGGCATCAATCTCCCTTCTGAGCTCCTCAGTTGGAACAATCATCTCTGCTGTGAGAATTATGTTCTCTGCCGCCCTTGCCATCAGAATATCCTCAAACCACGGGCCATAAATCAATGCATTTCCATCCTCATCTGCCTTCTGAACGTGCAGAATGGCATAGTCAGGTTTTATTGCCGGAACTGTCAGTACTTTTCCATTTCCGTATGGATTATCAACGAATTTGAATCCCCTTTCCTTAACAAAATAGCTCCTGCTTATGTTTGCAACTGGCATGAACGGTACACCGTAAGCTGCCGCTCTTAACGCTGCAATCACGGAATAGCACGTGTTCTCAGAGTACTTCACCCGTCCCTCCTCAACAGCCCTTCTGAAGTTCTTCGCAAGCCCGAAGACCTCGAATGATACAAATCCGGCTATCACTTCCTTTGCACATCCGAGCCCGCAGAGCAGATCAACATCGTAACCTCCAGCAGTTTTCATAACCCTCAGATCCCTTTTTTCCTGTCTTGCAAGCTCTCTCACAAAAGCAGCAGGAATCCTGAAAAGCAGATTTCCGCTCAGGCTTATAAGAGAGCCATCCTCTACTATCTCTGCAGCCTCTTCAAGAGACATCACGGTCATGATTAAATGTTTTCAAACATCACATTATTTAACTTTCTGTTGGCTTACATCTCTGAAATGAGTTCAGAACAGATCTGAGATGGTGAAGAATCTCCGTTTCTTCAATCTCTTTCCTTTCGAGAAGTGATCTTATGATTTCTGCAAGTTTTCGATAAATCGTCTGATACACCGCAAAATCAATCACTCCTCAGCAGAAATCCTCTTGCAGTCATCACGACCCTTCCCCCAACCCTCACAGAAATTCTGCCCTCCTTTTCTTCAGCTCTGAGATAGAGCAGAGATGGTCTTTCTACCTCATACCCCTGCTCAGCTCTCACCTCAACATGATCAGAGCCAAGGTATCTGTATTTTGAGAGATACGCTGCGAGACATCCATTCGCACTCCCCGTAGCTGGATCCTCCGAAACACCATAGTACGGGGCAAAAACCCTTACACTCAGATCCCTATCAGGGCTGTATGTTTCAGGAGAGAAGGCGAGGATTGCCTTTGCTTCGAGATTCTCAACAAGGCTGTAGTATCTCTCAGAAGATAGCGAGATCCTCCTGAGAGCTTCAAGGCTTCTGAGAGGCACGATTATGAATGGCAGTCCCGTTGATACCTCCTGAACTGGAAAATTTGAATCCACGTGGCTTTCATCAATGCCAAGAACCTCGGATATTGTCTTTATTTCAATTTTCTCTCCAAATACAGGTTCCGGCTGTGACATCCAGAGGACATCTGCTTTCCCGTTTCTGTAATTGATTTCAACATCCACTCTTCCAGCTTTCAGGTTGAGAAATACCCTGCTTGCCTTTTCTTTCAGAATCTCCTGAACAATAACGTAGGCTGTTCCGAGAACCGGGTGCCCTGCAAATGGTATCTCTGTTCTGGGAGTGAAGATTCTGACATCGTATCCCTTCTCTCTGCTTCCTCTGCCAACAAATGTTGTTTCAGAGTAATTCATCTCACAGGCAATTTTCTGCATCACCTTATCTTCAAGATCTTCACCATTCAGCACAACTGCAAGCTGATTCCCTGAATATCTCCTCTCTGCAAACACATCAACAATGAAAAACGGTATCTGATCCATGTGAAAGAGATTAGATATGCATGGCTAAAAAACTTCTCCCAAAAATTCTCAAGCTCGAACACCTTAGAGTTAAATATTTGTTTCCCGAAATTTACCCATGAAATTCACAATTCAGGAACATCACTCTAGAAGACTCCATTACGATCTCAGGCTTGAGATGGATGGTGTTGCAAAAAGCTGGGCATTGCCGAAGGGAATTCCAGAGAGAAGAGGAGAGAAAAGACTTGCAATTCAGGTTGAAGACCACAGCGTTGAGTACATGGATTTCGAGGGTGTCATCGAGGAAGGGTATGGGGCTGGAGCTGTGAGAATATGGGACAGAGGTGAATATGAATTGCTCAAAAAAGACGGGAAGGAAATAAAGATCAGAATGCACGGAAACTTAGCAAAAGGTGAATTTGTGCTGATAAGGTTTCCAAAGGCCGGGGAGAATGGATGGCTTATGATAAAAACAGAATAAAGCAACCTTAGAGGTCAGAGCCAAGCAGTGATATTGCAAACTCTGTGTTTGACAGCTTGTCAATTGTAAAGTTATCCCAGAAAACGCAAGTGCCAATGATTGCAATTTTTCCCTGATGTATCTCCTCATACGAGCCGAAGACAAAACTGCTGTTCCTGACAAGGGGAGATCCACCCTCAATCGAGGATGTGCATGGCATAACAACGCTTTTTTGCCTCCACTTTCCAACAGGTAGCATCGGATCTCTGTAATTCTCTCTGCGATCTCTCACAGTATCCAGATTTAACCTCATGTTTGAACCTATCCTCTCAAGAACTCTGTTTACAACCTCCGATACTCCGTCTATGTTATTGTAGTAGGATGTAAATATTACTGTTTTCCCCTTTTTGAGCCAGCTTCTGATCCTTCCTGCCTCTCTTATCCTGAATCTCCTTTCAGGATAGTTAAAGATTATAACGTCATATCTCTCAAGTCTGTAGAATGAGCTCTCCTGAACTATTCTGATTCCCTGCTCTTCTGCACGCTGTTTTAGTTTGCTGAAATAATAGTAATCATCAATCAGAAACTCTCCATGGCTTGAACTCCACCCGACCCTCATTGAGGGAGGGATAGATATGCTGGTTAAAAAGGTTGCATTTTCCACATGGGAATATCTACTCCTTCGCATTGCACAAAAATCCAATAAAAACTTTGCATGGGTATTTTAAAAATATTGATGAAAACTTATGAGAATATTTTTCTTGCAATGAGCAGCTTCATGACCTCTGTTGCACCCTCAGCGATATCGAGAACTTTTGCATCCCTGTAGGCTCTCTCAACATCACTGCTCATATTCAGCCCGTGTCCTCCAAATATCTCAACCGCAGTGTCTGCTGCTTTCTTTGCCACCTTTGCTGAGAGTATCTTTACAACAGCACCCTCATAGCTTGAGTCCTGAATGTTGCCGGCTATTGAGTAGATTGTCCTTCTCAGCGCCTCTATTTCTACGGCCACATCTGCAAGCATGAACTGAACTGCCTGCAAATCTGATAATGTACCTCCAAATGCCTTCCTTGTTTTTGCTCTTTCAATTGCAAGTTCAAGGCATCTTTCTGCAATACCCAATCCCATCGCAGCAAAAGGTATTCTGTTTGGAGCCAATGTTCCAAGAGCAACACGCATTCCCTTGCCTTCTCCGACAAGAACATTGCTTTCAGGTACCTGAACATTTTCAAATCTGACACTTGCCAAACCGCTCCCCCTCATTCCGCTGAGGTTTATTTTTGTTGTTGAAATACCATCCCCTCTCTCGACAAGAAATGCTGTGAGACCTTTCGAGCCCTCTCCGGTCCTTCCAATAACTATAAAGGTATCCGCAAACATTCCGTTGGTAATGAGCGTCTTTGTACCGTTTAAAATGTACGTATCTCCGCTCTTCTCTGCTTTAAGGCTTACAGCTCCTCCAACGTCACTCCCACCCCTCCCCTCAGTTATGGCAATTGTGGCAAATGACCTTAGCATTTTTGGCATGAACTCCCTCTTCTGATCATCATTGCCGAACATTCTGAGGGCATCCACAGCTATACCATGGACAACAACGCTGTGAGATACTGCAGCAGACACCTTTGCAAGTTCCTCGCCAGCAATACAGGCTTCATAATATCCTTTTCCCATTCCACCATACTCTTCCGGAACGATCAGGCCAAGTATGCCTGAGTCCTTTATTTTGTTTATCAGATCACCCATATCATTGTTTTTGTCAATATCTCTAGCCCTCTCAGAGACCACACTCTTCAGATTTTCAAGAGCCTTTTCCATGATTTTCACTTAGAAGTTGGTTGTATAAATACTTTGATGGGAGGTCATTTTTTTGAAATGTTCTGGGATAAGTATTATATTTCTCGATGCAAACTCACCAATGTGGCGACCCTGATTCAGGAAACCGCGATACTGCTCGTTACATTCATCGTCAATGTTCTTTTCGGATACTGGAGAGCAGCCACAAGAAAGCTTACAGCCGAGTGGTTTGCCTCTGTTCATCTCCCAATTCCGATAGTATACTCTCTCAGAATTCTCTACGCTGTCCCCATCACTCACATACCCCTTTTCATTGTCGGATATTTTCTCGGTCAGTTTTCAGGGGGTAAAATAAGGAAAAGACTTGAGTTGAAGATGTCACCAACCAGATGTCTGATAGCGGATCTGATGAGACTTTAGCATTATGACAGGCTTGAAATCTCAAAGATCAATTCTGTCAGAGTCATCCGGGAAGTGCACACTGATGCCCTTTTTTTCGAGAAAACCAGAAATTGTATCTCTGTTTCTGTAAGCCGGAGGGTATAGATGAATCAGCCAGGCTCTTTCAATGCTGTGTGCGTTTTCAGCAAAATTCTCAGGTGATGTGTGAAAATCGGGTTTTCCTCCAAAATCAAGGGACATTTCATGAATTGCGAAATTCACATCCTCATACAGTTCTGGAAATGCTGATGTATCTCCTGAAATGAGCAGATCTTCGATGATACAGGCCATGCTCTCAACAGAGTGGACAGTTTTTCTGGCTCTGAATCTCATGTTCCCAACTGAAAATGACTCTCCATCTCTGATTTCGTGAATTTTACACTTCAGCTTTCCGTTGAGATATCTGGAAGCGAGAAGAAAGTACTCAAATATCTCTTTCCCACCAACTGGGGAGTATATGTCTATCTTTCCAGCATTGTTCAGCCATCTTGCCTTCAGTATGCCCATCAGCTCACCGCAGTGATCGAGATGGAAGTGGGTTAGGATGATCGCATCCAAATCGCTCACACTGTATCCAGCTTGGTGGAGTCTGAGCATAGTCCCATACCCGCAATCGATGAGGATGAGCCTGTCATCTTCCATCAAAATTGATTGCTGGGCTTTGTTTGCAACATTGACAGCAACACCAGTGCCGAGAAAAACGATCCTGATCATCCCACCCCCAGAAAATCGGAGAGATGGGCTTTTAGCTCACCGTATTTAAGAATCTCACTTCTTTCAACAACTCTGCCCTTTTTCACGAACTCCGAGATGTCTTTACCCATAGATCTGTACTCACTTCTTATTGCATGTTCGATCAGATCTCTTGCCTCGGTGAATTTTCTCCTTCTGTATGTCATATATCTCCCGTTTTCAAAGAATCTTGAATACTCTCTGTTTTTCTCTATAAATTTCATGCTGTTGGTGTAGTTTTCGAAGTTCGGCCCATAGTGCTTTTTAACAGGAGAAACCTGTCCTGAAAGAACTTCAAAGATCAGATAGCATTTTTTACCGGCTGTGTGACTGCTTTTCATAACTGAAAATTCATTCTCTTCCAGAAGCTTTCGAATCCTTTTTTCAGCCCTCTCAAGCTGTGTATAGAGGTTATCTTCAACAACTGGTGGCCTTTCAAAGACGACGCAGTATACAAATCTCCCTTCCACTTCAGCTCTAAGCCTGTTCTCATCGAACGACGGAGTTTTTGGGACGAAATAGTCTGGTGATGGGGCCCTGAGGAATAATCTGCACGCCTCAACAAACCTTGCAAGGCTGTTGATGCTCAGATTTGCTGCCACATTTCTTTTCTCATCAACAGGATCAATGACAAATATGTTTTCAAGCCCCTTCTTGGGATGCGCCTTTTTTCTGGAAGGATCGATCACAAGATTCCTCTTCCATCTGGCAGCTTCCTTAACTGTGTTGAGGAAAGAGCCGTAGTGTATCACCAGAAGCTCGCACAGATAGCCGGAAAATCCTTTTATCCTGTATTCTGCTCCGTAAACGCCTGTTACCTTCATGAATCTCTTTAACAATCTCACATCGCTTTCCTTACCTTTTACTCTCTCCTTCACCCACTTGTGATGAAATGGAGTTCTATCAACAGCGCTCTTAATTTTTTCAATTTTCGAAAGCCTGTAACAAGGTACAATGTCAATTTCAACACCCTTAACAGTTCCATGCACGTAGGGGTGTGAGGCATACCTGAGCTCATGAGTGTCAACTGCACTGATCCCTATTTCGAGAGCAATCTTTTCAAGCTCATCCATTGTGTATGATTCTGGAAAAAGCAGGAAGACATCGATCTCAAGGCTCTCAGGCAGCCATGTGTCTCTTGCATAGCTTCCCAGGAATCTGAACTCTATTTCGGGATAATATTTCAGTAACTTTTTCAGTCTGGCTTCGATTTCCTTTTCAGCTATTCTTGCTTTTTCGATTGTATTGGAGTCAGGCTCCACAAGCTCCCTTGCTCTCTCAATAACCTCATCAATCTCACTCATTTCTTTCACCGTAAACGGCGACATCATCGTATATTGGCCCTTTTGGTGTGAGAGTGGATTTTTTAAGTTTAAAGTTCTTTACAAGCATTTTTCCATAGCCTCTGTCATATCCTTCAAGCTCTTTCACCAATTTTGACTTTGAAGACGGGTCTATCCTCTTCACCCTTCCAACAGTCAGGTGGGCTTTGAAATCCCTGTCCTTTTTGAATCCAAGTTTTTTCATGCCCTTCTCAACCTCATCTGCAAGTTTGTAAATCCCCTCACCTTTTGTACCAATCCATATTACCCTCATGTAGTTTGAGCTCGGGAAAAACCCAATTCCGCTGAACTCCATTTCAAATGGTGAGAAGTCAATTTTTTCCAGCTCCCTCTTTATTTTTCCAGCTTTCAGTTCATCCACTTCACCCAAGAATTTGAGGGTCATGTGCAGATTCTCAGGTTCAACAGCCTTTATGCCTTTAAATGAGGAAAGCAGTTTGAGCAGTGGGGTTATGCTCCTCCGCAGATTATCATCAATGTCCACTGCAACAAACAGTCTCATAAGGGCAAAGAATATTAATAAGTTCAAATAGTTTTTCGATCTGAATGAGTGGAAGAAACAAAAACCAGAGCAGAGGAGAAGTGAGATATGTGGTGATGAAACCCCTTGGCTACCCGCTTAAAGCAAGTTATCACGAGTATCCGAAGGTTGACAACCTGAAGGTTTTTGACAGATATGCCAAGGATCAGTGGAGGGGCGAGTTCATTCACAAAGGCAAAATGCTCTTTGACATGAGGATGTTTCCCGATTTTGCTTTTGAGATCACTGCATGTGATCCAGATAATGGATACGTTGGAGATTCAACCATATTTCTTGTTGAGAGCCCAAATAGAGAGATAGAGACCGAAATCGTAGTAGATATAAGCCTTGAGGATGTTGTCGGCCAGGAAGATGCAAAGAGTAAGGCAAGGATAGTGCTTGAATTCCTAAAAAACCCTGAAAAATTTGGAAAGTGGGCGCCCAAGAACATACTTTTCTTCGGTCCCCCGGGTACAGGCAAAACAATGATGGCAAAGGCTTTGGCCAACGAAGCTCATGTTCCATTTCTGTCTGTCAAATCAACAAAGCTTATCGGCGAGCATGTCGGCGATGGGGCAAGGAGGATACACGAGCTTTATGAAAGGGCAAGACAGATTGCTCCATGCATAGTATTTCTTGATGAGTTTGACAGCATTGCATTGGACAGGAGTTATCAGGATCTGAGGGGAGATGTGAGCGAGGTTGTGAATGCATTGCTTACGGAACTGGATGGAATAGAACTGAATGAGGGAATATGCACCATAGCCGCAACAAACAGAATTGACATGCTTGACTCATCGATAAGAAGCAGATTTGAGGAGGAAATTGAGTTCAAACTTCCAAATTCTGAGGAGAGATTTATGATTATGAAGAAGAACCTTGAGGACTTCCCGGTAAATGTTAAGGCGAATCTTGATGAGATCGCCAGAATAACTGATGGCTTTTCAGGCAGGGATATAGTTGAGAAGGTGATCAAAGCCTCACTTCACAAAGCAATTGTTGAAGGCAAGAGTGAGCTCACGACAAAGGATTTTCTGGCGTCTGTTAGCAGGGTATCAAAGCCGTCCAAGCAGCCTCCGAAGCAGATGTTCATCTGAAACTGATCTGATTTTGATTGATATATATTTATTGAAGCAGTAACTTATACCAATTTTTATGATTGTCTCCACTACATATCCCCAGCCTACTATATTTTGGAGGTCTCAATAAAATTTTCATGATTTATAACGAAAGATTTTTAAAACCTAATTATTTATCATTTTAAAAGGTGATTGAAATGGGATGCACGAACTGTGGAAGCGGTAGATTCACGTACATGTCTGAGGATGAGAGGTTTGTTTACTACACATGCACAAGCTGTGGGAACACAAGCATAATGCCGAAGGGGGTGAGGCTGGTTTAGATATTGAAATGCAGGTTATTCACCAAACCTTTATCTCCTTTGCCTATTGGAGATTTTTTGGATATAGGAATCAGAACCCCACCAGCCTCATGAATCCTGATCTCTTTGAGCCCGGCTTTTTTTAGTATATATTCAAACTCGCTTTTTGTAATGCCTGGGTGTCCTTTGAATCCCATAATCTCTACGAAGTATCTCTCAGCCCAGATGTTGCTGGTTTTTTCAATCTCCAATGCTACTAAGGAACCTCCATATTTCAATGGGTCTTTAAGACGGGAAATATAATATTCAATGTCATTTTCTGCACGTCTTTAAACGGTGCTGATTTCCCATGAGGGAATGGCCATATCATAGTAATCCGGTTTCAAATTCTCCAAATCGAAACAATAGGTAACATCAGCCTCTTTCAACCAATTCTTTCGTTCCCTTTTCTGTCAGCTTGCAAATCTTCTTTCTCGCATCTCCCGTTCGTTCCATCTCAAAAGATACCAACCTCTTCTCTTCTAATGAGTGAGATACAGGATAGACTGTATCCGGCCGCTGATACTCAGCTTTCT
>JALUWC010000284.1 GCA_027019885.1 Geoglobus sp. | reverse complement strand
CAGTTCCTCCACAACTTTATCTACCTCGTCCTTGCTCGCTCCGGCCATTATCGCGATGTTTCTCGCATGTAACTCCATGTGCCCTCTCTGAATTCCCTCAGTTGCAAGCGCTCTGAGAGCTGCGAAGTTTTGAGCGAGGCCGACAGCGGCCATAACCCTTGCGAGCTCTTCTGCTGTGCTTATCCCGAGAATCTTCAGGCTGAGCTTTGCCAGAGGGTTAACCTTTGTCGCCCCTCCTATCGTTCCAACGGCGATCGGCAGTTCTATTGTGCCCACAAGATCTCCCTTCTCGTCCACCTCATAGGTTGTAAGGGGTTTGTACCCTCTCAAGGCTGCATAGCTGTGGGCTCCCGCTTCAATTGCTCTGAAATCGTTTCCTGTGGCTATTACAACAGCAGAAATACCATTCATAATCCCCTTGTTATGGGTTGCACACCTGAATGGATCTGCCTCGGCAAAAGCGTAGGCGTTCATTATGCCCTCAACAACCTCCTCTCCGCCAATAACATCTTTCTTAAAAACGGCCTTTGCCCTTGCTATTCTGTAAACTGCAAGGTTGGAGATTATTCTGAGATAAACTCTCCCTCCAGTAATCCTCTCTATAAGCGGTGCAACAGCCTCAGACATTGTGTTCACGGCATTTGCTCCCATTGCATCCTTCACGTCAACAATCAGATGGACGATGAGCATCTTTCCCCGGATGGTGTCAATAACCCTTCCCTCAACATCCCTGCACCCACCGCCCAAGTTTACGAGAATCGGATCCTGCTCGTTCGCCTTCTCAATTATTTCGTCTCTGTGTCTGAGAACCTCGAATTTTGCTGATTGCGGGTCTTTAACTCCAACAACCTGTATCTGGCCTATCATCACGTTGCCGGAATAGTCTGTAACGAACCCTCCTCCTTCTCTGGCCATCTTTGCTGCGTTGCTTGCAGCGGCAACAACACTTGCCTCCTCGATTGCCATCGGAATCAGATAGTCCTCCCCGTCTATCAGGAAGTTGGTTGCGATGCCAAGAGGCAATTCAAACGTGCCTATGACATTTTCGATCATCCTGTCTGCTATATCCAGCGACAAACCATTTTCGAGCAGGAGTTTTTTATCCTCTTCGCTCAAACCAGCAAATTCGGCAACCTTCTCAAGCCTTTCATGAATGCTCATCCTGTAAAAACCGGGTATTCTCGATGACGGCATGGCAGATAGTGGGCGATAAAATTATTATAAATTTTCCCTGAATTTCTTCATGAATTTCAGAAGGGCTATTGAGGAAGTGGATTACAGGATTTTTCATGAGGAAATTGCTCATGATGAGGTGGTCAGATTCATCTCTGAAAATGGGATTGAGAGAACACCTGCAATTCTGAATGTAGAGGGTAAGAGAGTTGCGACGAACTTCCTCTCCACGAGAGAGCTTCTGTGCGGTTATCTCAACATCCATGTTGAAACTCTTGCGAAGTTCTTGGCAGGCATGAGCTATTCGGGAAGAATTGAGGAGGTAAAGCCAGATTACGTCGAGCTTAACAGCCTTAAAGAACTGCCTATCCCGAAGTACTTTGAAGGCGATGCTGGCAGGTACATAACAGCCGGAATCATCGTTACTGGAAACGGTAACGATTATGGGAGTTACAACGCGAGCTTTCATCGAATGCTCGTTCTCGATGATCGCAGAATGGCTGTGAGACTTGTCCCTCCGAGGCACACATATCTGAGGTGGAAGAGTGCGGTAGAGGGGGGAAAGGACTTAGAAATTGCCATCTCCATTGCTCCTCATCCTCTCTTCATGTTCGCATCGGCAACAAGGGTTGGGGAGGGGATGGAATATGGTTATGCTGCCTCGCTCATGGGGAAGCTTGCTGTTTCCGATGTTGATGGCATAATGGTTCCCGAGTCTGAGGTTGTGATAAGGGGCAGGATCACTGGAGAGATGGTTGATGAGGGGCCGTTCATCGACATAACGGGAACATATGACAGAGTGAGGAATGCCCCGGTTATAGAGGTGGATGCAATTTATGCGAAAGAGGACTTGCACTTCTACTCCATAACCCCTGCAGGCTACGAGCACCAGATCCTGATGGGAATTCCCTACGAGCCCGAAATTTACAAAGCAGTCTCGAGAGTGTGCAGGGTTAAGAACGTCGTTATGACCGCAGGCGGGAGGCATTACCTGCATGCGGTCGTTCAGATAGAAAAA
>JALUWC010000283.1 GCA_027019885.1 Geoglobus sp. | reverse complement strand
CTGAGGGTGTCTCCTATGCGAAGGTGCGCTGGGGCGGGGACTACGGGCTGGTGATTGCGCGCTCCGGGGGAAGAACCAGGCTCTTCAGGTACGACGGCAGAGCTTTTGAAGACCTTACCGGGGCGCTGTACCGTGAGCTGGGGGCGGTGCCATGAGGCTCATGCTCAGTGCGCTTTTACTTTTTGCCCTGCTGCCCTGGCGTATCTTTCCGCTGAGATGTAATCGCGATAGGCTTCTCCATAGCTTCGGTCGTGAGCATCAAAATCAAAGGTTAAGCCACGCTGTTTCCCACCTTGAGCGAGCACTATGTAGACATCCCACCCACGCTTGTAAGCAAACTCACGAGTGCGGTTGAATTTCTCAGCATCTTCACAAATTACCTGCCTGCTATCGCCTTTCTCCTTCTGTATAATTCTTAGTAATATGCTCCTATTAAAAATATTACTCTTGTTAATCTCACCTTATATAATCGCACATTTATAAATCTTTTCCTCGACAATTGCCGAACAGGCTATAAAATTAGATATGGAATGACAGTTCTATTAAGTATCGATAAACGAATGGTTATCGAGACGTTTCAAGTCGAAACACGGAAAGTTTCAACTTGAAACTTTTATGATTGGAGGTAATATGGAAAGCTTCCTATAGAGGTTTGAACTATCAAATGTTTGTTGTTATAAATGTGCTCGCGACGTTAAATTTCAGGTCAAATAACAGGTGGAGACATGAAGTTCAAAGTCATAATCCGGGAGGATAAAGAAAGTCCTGGTTGGTATAATGTATCAGTTCCCTCCTTGCCTGGGTGTCACTCTCAGGGTAGGAGTATTGAGGAGGCTCTTAAGAATATCAAAGAGGCTATAGAGCTTTACCTCGAGCCTGATGAGGAGGAGCTTGTGCTTAAGGAAGGAGAGAGAATTGTAGAGGTAGAGGTCACAGCGTGAAACTACCTACTGTTTCTGGGAAACAGGTTATTAAGGCATTAATGAAGGCGGGTTTTCGCCCTGTAAGCAAGAGAGGCAGTCATGTAAAACTTAAAAAGAGAACACCAACCGGAACGTTAGTGGTAATTGTTCCAGACCATAAAAAGGTCAGCAAGGGAACATTAAGGGATATAATCAAAGACGCTGGGCTTACTGTGGAGGAGTTTTGCAGATTGTTATAACCAATAACACTGAATCCCCCGGGGTGTACATTGACACAATAAACTAAGATGGCTCATATCATCGCCTTCATACAACAATGCGATTTTTTTCAGCTGATTATGATATATATCTCATCATATTTAAGCTTTACCCAGCTGTTTCAACTTGAAACCGAGAGATTTATATAGTAGAGGAGTGGTTGCCGAATTGCGGGCTGAATTTGTTTCAACTTGAAACTTTTAGGGGCTTGATGAGGATACTTATGATTGGCTGAGCATCATCAAGCGGCTGAAAGAGGAAGGCAAAACCCAACAGGAGATAGCAGATACGCTGGGGTGGAGTAGGAGCAGAGTTAGGGATTATATGGCGGTGTTAGATAAGGTTGGCGCAGAGATTTTAAAAATTGCCAAGAAATATCAGGAGGGGCGTGCGCCACAAGATGGCGCAAATGCGCCAACTTTCAACTTCACCGAGGACAGACGGTGAATAATATAATCACTGCAAAAAAGCGAAACCCTTTCGCAAATTTGCAATGAACCGCCTGAGAGCCTGCGAGAGCCGGTAGGGTGTGAGGTTGCGGTTGTAGTGGGCTTGGTAAGCCTTATGGTAACCGCTATGGTAAAGCCAATTGAGGGCAGATGGTAAGCGCCGTGGTAAAGCGTGCATGGTAAACTTTGAGCAACGAAAATTCACGCCTGCGAGTTTTTAATCAGCTGTTCTTATATACCATAAACCCTATGTTTTAGTGTGAGGTGGTCGTGATGGATAGGGCAGCTGCTTTTATTGCCGAGGTGTACACCACTGAGAAGGCACGCAGTCGTATTCTAAAATATTTTAGAACAGAATCACGAGGGCACGGGGCGGAGGCTGGGGAGCGCGTTCGCATAGAATCTACAGTCCCGAAAGAAACAATCAAAGAAAAAGGTATGGGCCCGCTGGGCTTCGAACCCAGGACCTTTCGCTTATCAGGCGAACGCGCTGACCAGGCTGCGCCACGGGCCCCAGTGATTTTTGCGCTGGTTCACCTCTTAAAATTTTAATGAAACTCTG
>JALUWC010000282.1 GCA_027019885.1 Geoglobus sp. | reverse complement strand
TACGTCATCCAAAAGTGCGAGGGCACGTATCGGGTCTGAATGTTCCAATTCATCTCTATAAAATTGTTTAAAAGGATAATTGCCCGAATACAGTGGGTCGATGGAGGAATAATAGCCTCTTTCGCATTTTTCGCAATACAGCGAGCCGGGTGAAGCATCCCTAATCTGACATTTGGCACACTTCACAATTTTACATTTTTCAGAGAAGATAAAATATTTTTGTTTTTGCTCAATATTCAATCAATAAAACAAAAACAGGTTGTTTGGCTAAATACAGCTTTCACAAAATGGAAATATAGAATACCAAAAAGCAATGGAGGAAACGAGTTACATAACTTCAAGAGAGTGAGTTATGATCACTCTGGATTTTGGCGAAAGCCGTGACAACTTGAGTTTTAAAAGCTAATCTTCTAAAAGGCTCTCGAAAAGAATAATATACGATCCCTATCTCCTAGATATGGATTCCTGCCTAATCGTGGCTATCTTCGTAATCTTTCTCTTTGATTACCCTATTTTTTAAAGGATACTCCATTTTCTATCACCTCCCAAAATTTCATCTTAGCTTATTGAGAAATGTCTTCACGGAAACAGGAGGTATTTCGCTTGCCCTCCAATCCTTTTAACCCGCATACTTTTCAAGGGATCTCTAAATTCTAGAAGTATTGCCTTATTTGTCTCGACATTTTCGTATTCGTCCAAATGAAGGTTTATCACTAAGTGTAGATAGTAGTCCTCGCCAAGTTTTTCGGCAAGTTCGTACTCATTGGGTGTAAGTTCAGCATATATCCTCATTCCGATGTGCCCTTTTACCTCAATGAACCTCTTCTCACCATTTTTAAGGTAGCTAAGTATGTCAAAGCTTTCTGTTTTGTGGACATCAGGATCGGTCTTAAGAACGTCTTCCTTTGAACTTTCGTATTTAAGTGAAACTTCCATTGCAGCCATTTCTATCTTCCTCTTGAGAGTTTCGTCGAGCACTTCTGAACCTTCTTCATACTTTGTTACGATAATTGTTGATACCACTTCAGGCTCCCCTATGTGCAGGTCAACTTTCCAGCCGTTCCTTCTTACTCCTAATTCCTCAGATTCTCTGAAATAGTAGCTATAGGGGCTGAGCAAGTCCCCCATCATCCTCTGAATGGCATTTTTAATGTAGCTTTTTTGATTTATGCTCAAACCTTCTATTTTGTCCATACCAATTGAAGAAGTAGGGGCTGAAAATCCATTTTTTGAAATTCTTGCAATGAATTTCAGAAGCTCCACGCCGTTAAGTAACTGACCCTCTTCTCTGTTGTAACCCACATAGTATTCTCTATTGTTAATCTGAATCCTTAGAATGTGAAATATCCCCGAATCAGATTCTGAAGTTGTGAACAGAAGTTTTGGTAGGCTTTCCACCTCACTTCGAAGGTATTCAAGTATTCTCACCGGGTGATTTAATGCACCTATTTCATAGTCGCTCTTCCCCTCTAAATATCCAACACGAATGGCCATATCTCTCAAAACCTGCTCATATTCCTTCAAATTGTCAGTGCTCAATATCCTTTTCAGGTTATTTTTTATTTTCTTTGCTGAATAGATGGGGAAGACGTTTTTTGATCTCAGTTCGCTGTTCAAACTTTGAACAGTCGCCAAAAAAGCTCTTAAAAATTCGTCAAGCTGATCTGTGAGTTCCGCATATATCATCCTGTGCTCAGTTAATCTAACTTTTTTACCTCTGTAGTCAATCTCTCTGACCTCGCCTGCCTTCCATATATTGCTTGATGCCTTTAAATTAGCTACACGAACTTCTTCACCAATTATAGGCTTCGTTGAACCTACAGCACGCTCAATGTTCAGCAATTTTTCATAGAGCTTTTCCACAATGGCAAGATCAGAGTCTGTGGAGAGAAAAACGTTGTAAACATACGAGACATATTGCTGCCCCAATCTCCAAATTCTGCCGATCCTCTGTTCGAGCTTGACAGGAGACCAGGGTGCATCGTAATTAATCATATGGTTTGCCTTTTGTAAGTTTAGGCCTTCAGATGCCACGTCAGTTGCTATTAAAACCTGCACTGATGGATCGTCCTCAAATTTCCTTTTTACCTCTTCAAACCTGCTTCTATCCTTCCCCGACAGAGTTTCGAACCTAATTCCCAGATTTCTGAAGTTTGTGTCAGATTCAATAGATTTTTTAAGGTAATCCAGAGTATCTCGGTATTCCGTGAATACAAGAACTTTACCCTCATTTCTTCCAACAAGTTCCAGAATAAGCTCTTTGACAGCTTTTAGCTTAGAATCGTTTTTGGATACTTCCTCCGCCAGTTTAAGAATCCTGCTGATTTCCTCAATATCCTCTGGTTTCAATGCCTTCGAATACTTCTTAACGAGCTTTTCAGCCATCTCATCGAAGTCTGTTTCTATATCCACTGAATAATCCTCACCAAGAAGTTTCTCCTCAAATTCGGTGATGTCTTCAGCAAATTCCTCTTCTTCAAAACCCTCTTCCTGCTTTTTCTGGAGTGTTTTAATCATTGATCTGAGGGTTTTCATCGCTGCATATGGGGAGGATGATGCCCTCTTTCTCAGTAAAACTAAAAGAAGTCCGACAGGAGTGTTTACACCATTTTCTCCAAGTTCTTTAGCTTTCCTTTTCAGAAAAGCTAAAAGGGCGTTCATAAAAGCTCTTTCTTCGGAAGTTGGCTGAATCAGGTGCAATTCGAATTTACAGTCCTTGAAGATTTCTTCATCTTGTAAATTGTTGACGACTTCCTTCGATCTCCTGAAAAGAAGGGAATCGTGGGTACTTTCGTAAAATGGGTTTATATCAAGCTTGGAATAGTCTTCAACCAGTGATGGATCCAGCAATCTTAGTCTGAACAGATAATCGTTGGCGATACCTCTGTGGGGTGTAGCTGAGAGAAAAATGACGTTTCGGCTTGTATCTTCAATGAGTTTTTGAATAGCTTTTTTTGTTTTGACACTGTTGAGCGTTACGTTGTGCGCCTCATCAACTACGATTGTATCCCAGGCTATTTCGAGAAGCTTTTTTAGGTGATTTTCCTTTCTTACAAGTCCTATCGAAATAACAAAGTATTTTTGGTCTTTGATTTTGTTTTTTAATTCTTTCACATCTTTTCCAGAATCAAAAACGAAAATATCGTGCCTAGGGGCACCCATCTTCATCAGTTCTGAGACCCATTGATTCGTAAGGATCTTCGGAACTATAATCAAAGCCCTTTTCAGTTCACCGATCTTTTCAAGGTATCTCAGAATGGAGATACTTTCAATGGTTTTCCCTAGGCCGATTTCATCACCAATGAGTATTCTGATGGGTCTGACGAACATTACGCGAGAGAGTAAATCAACCTGATGCAGGTAAATATCAATTGGGGATGGGGAATAGTTCGAAGCTATCGCCAGATAAGGGTCAGATTTTGACAGTAAAGTCATCAGACTCCTAACATAATAAAGGTTTGTTTTAGCTTCAGACATATCCGTACACCTCTTTTAGTGCCCGTACGGGTTTGTAAAGATCTCTTCTCCGATTTCTGCTTTCAAAGGCTTCAATAAACACCTTGCTCCAAAATTTAATGTCGATGTAGGGCATGTTTTTAACAAGAGTGTACATCTCATCCATCGAATGCCTGTTACGGGTGCACTGGAGTACTGAAGCGAAAACAATTGCTCTGTAGTAGGGCTCCTCTTTCGACGTGAAAAATATGCCGTCTTTTTCATCCCAACCCGTTTCTAACAGAAAATTCCTGAAAATCTTAAGGGGCACTCTTGCATTCAGAACTGGTGAGCTTCGCTTATTCCTTTTTCTCTTCTTTTCCGATGAGTTAGGAGTGTAAAGAAAGATCTGTGCAAGTTTCTGTTCGAGCTTTATGAGTGTCTTGGCTGGCTTTACGTATCTAAATCTAAGGACGTAGAGGGGCTCTGCCATAATCCTACCTCTCCTTTATGTGAAACTTCACATTTCCGTTGAGCATTGCGAGCTGTGGAACCAGCATCTCGCTTAGAGTGACCAGTTCACCGAAGCCTATCTCCAGTTTCATGGAATAATTTCCAGAACCCTTTACAATTCTGACGAGTTCCAGAACTTTCCTAGGAGGAGCTCCCTGTATGGATATGTCGATTATGCCGGCATTGCTGGATGAAATATTACCGTTTGCTTTCGGTTCCGGAAGTCTGAATTGCTCTATGACGGTATTAATCCGTTCGAGGGAGTATTCATCCACTATTCCGGTTATTTTGATTAAACTCATATTCGAATGTTCAACCTTTAGCTCATCCGTAACGATTATGCCCGTATCAATGGTGATTTTCAGATTTCTACTGGCCTTGTCTTCTCCATCTATTTTCGCACTTAGTGGCAGGAAAACACTTCCGCTTCCTTCGGGTATACTCACTTTCCAGATTGCTGTGGAGGTTTCACCGTGGTGTAATTCGAAAACCCTTCTGTCAAAACTTCCTTCGGCGGAGATCTCAACCTCAAAAGCTTTTCCTGTATTGTCTGGATCTTCAAGGGTTATTTCAACTGTGACCTCTTTCTCCTCTCCGGGTTTTCCGCTAATGCTTCCCGGATCGATGTTTAACCTCACTCTTGGACCTTTTGGTTTCGTGATATATCTAACAACAGGGGATAGCCGAATTGTATCCTCCCATCCTGGATCAGACAGGATTGCGTCGAGATCGATAAAGTCATCACCAATCTGCACCTTGTATTCCACAATTTCGTCCCTCTCTTTTGCCAGATCCCCTCTTATTTCTTCAACGAATCTCTCAACTGCAAGCTTCCAGGGAAGTATTCTGTAATCTCTTTGAATCCCTGGTGGAACCAGACCAACTTCGCTTAATTGCCTTTTCTCGTCTTTCCTTAATTCATGGATTTTCTTGAAAAATAGCCTATCATTTGTATCCACGATTCCTATTCTGAGATCCCTAATACCTTCTTTAAGGGCGATGTCCAAGTCTTTCTGATCGGCTATCGGCATACCCGGGTGTTTGATGAACTTGTCCAGTATTTCTCCAACTCTGTATTCTCTTGTTCCCTCTTCTAAGTCTATGTTCTGAGCCTCCTTCAAAACATCTCTGAGAGTTGAAAATGTCTTAATTTCCCTGATTATTTTCTGCACTGATGGGTGCTCGAGTGTCTGCACGACTCCCTCAAGAAGTGTTGCTGCCCCTGTCTGCATTCTGAAAACTCCCACAACATCCTGGTTGTCTTCGTATTTCGGATACGCTACATATTCATACGCTGAAAACACTGCTCTAATTAGCTTATCTATAAACTCGTCCTTGAATTTCTCTGCTCTGTTTCGGTAATATTCAACCTCGTCTTCATCTTCGATGTCCTCCACATAGGCTCTGGGGTCCTTCGAAATTTTCTCACAGGCAAGTACCCCGGATACGTATTTCAAGCATTCATCCAGTCTGGCTTCGTTGGTGGAGTAAGCCACTATTACAGTGTTTTTGTTAGATCTTGTATTTTTGCCCGCTTTGAATATGAGATCCCTTACCCGGAGGTATTCTGGATCGGTTCTCGGCGTGGATTCGGTGAGGTTCACAGGGTAAGATAGAAAAACAACAGTATAGTCCTCAAACTCATCTGCAAGCTCATCGTACTCGCTCAGAACGGCTACTCTGTTGGCTTTAATGGCGTATAGTGATCTTGGGGAATCAACCTTCCTGTGACCAATTCTTCCACCCTTGCTTAAAATAATCACATATTCCGCAAATCTGGTCCTGACTTCATTTGTCCTGTCGTTGTAGATGTTCTCCTGCTCTTTCAGTATACTCTCTCTTATCCCACGGCTACGGTAGAACCAGAAAACCCCGTCGTGGTCGTAGAGGTACTGGACTCTAACATCTCCCTCCAAAACCTGCAAGAAGGAGAAAACTGATAGTGGATTCAGGCCGCTTCTGTTGAAGAAATCTGGCTCGTAAACCATTAGCGCAATGGTTCTTTTATTGGGGAAGACATCACTCTTACTCCTTTGGTCATATGGATAGGTTTTCAAGAAAATTGAGCGAAGTACAGCTCTGGCAAGTTCAGGATTTTGAAAGCTTTCCGCTGATTTTTCAACGGAGTCCGTGAAGACAGTCTTGTACCCTTCAAGACCCTTGAAAAGAAGGTCTTCTGCACCTTCCATGTCGGGAATGTGCCAAGGCATGATTATGTATGATCCAGATTGACCATTCCAGACCGCTCTGACGACTTTCCTGGCAATCTTTAGCAGATCTCTGGTTTTCATCAAATCAGCTCGTTCAACAATGGTTTTCAGAATTTCCACCGTTTCTGGATGGAATGGGTAGGTCTCGGAGATTTTTCTGGTGTAATCCTCAGATCCTAAAATATCGGGATATGCTGAATACGTATCGGAGAACTCCCTGAGGAAGGTTTTAGCCGAATTAATGTCTATTTTCTTGAAAAGTCTCCTTTGAAGTATCCTGCTCAAATCTCCTGCTGCAATGCTGACAGGAGGCACGAACTCGCCAACATCCTTTAACCTCCTATAAAGTTGATCAACGTATTCTTTAGAATAGGAACCGTCATAACCCTTGACCTCACCTGCCTGAATGTTGAATGGAAGCGTTACGATTAGCACTGAATTTGTTGTTGCCACCGCTTTAACCAAGTATTCAACAAACTGAATTATCTGCTTCTTATAGTCCTTAGCAGCATCAGGAAGCTTAATTGTCGGTTCCAGTATCTCATCAACCAGTATGAGAGTCTTCTTCCCGCTCAAGAGGCCTGTTAGTATATCAGGAGAGGGGACAATGGCGTTTTCATCGTAATTCCTCAGCTCATCGTATTTTCCAAGCTTAAAGGCCAGATAACCCCAGACTGTTTTTATTTGCTGTCCGTTCAGCATAGCTGGGGTTAGCGGAGACATTCCACCGCTCTTCTCGTACTTCCCACTTATTACAACAACTTCAACATCTTCAAGCTCGGCAATTCTCTTGGAGATCTCAATGAGTTTTCCTGCCATATCTGTATCGTAAAATGAAAGAACTTCTGAATCTCTAAGTGACTCAGGCGATTTGAAAGCATGCATGATTGCAAGGAGTGTATGGGATTTACCACCTCCGAATAAAGAAGTTACAGCGAAGGTTCTTTTAGATCCACCGTTAAAGGCCTCAACAACATCTTCAAGAATTCTGACCATGTTATCTGTAAAGTACGTTCTGCGGAAGAACTCTTTAGCGTCGAAGTAAATCTTTCTCACGTCCTCATCCGTAATGGTCTCCTCACTCCCGGGTTCCGGAGCAAGAAATCCGTCAAATTTTGGATCTAAAACATCATCCCAGAGTTTGCATGTCTGCTTTAGCATATCCAACCCACCTCACTCAGACAGCTTTCTGGCAAGCTCAATGGCCTTTATCTGCTCCTGAATAGCGACGTTCCCGCCAATTTTTTCCTCAATAAGCTCTACTGTTTCTCTCAGGCTGAGCTGCAGCACTTCGGAAGCTTCTCTAACCGTAAGCTCTCCTCGCTTATATAGTTCAAGAACGTAGTCCGTGATACCGAGGCGGATGATTTTCTTTATAGCCCCTTCTTCGTCAAGCCCCTCCTTTTTCATGAGGTCAAGAACGCTTCTGAGAGATGAGTCTCTGATGATTATTACCTCTCCCATTTTTTCACCTCCATGATGCTGATTAAATATTCTTCATCTGATATATACTTTCTCAGCCCCTCAATGTATGCTATGGCCTCATCTCTGGTTAGGATTTTCCTGTAAAACAGATAGACTATTATCGAAGCGGGCGTAAGATAGGGTATTCCCATTCTGTCAAGCTGTTTGAGGAACTTCCTGTCGTCGCTTACTACTGCACTATAATCTCCAGATTGGTAGAGATTCACTACCTCGTGCTCTCCTTTCTCTCCCTTTGATGTCTCCTTAACCGAGATCCTGCCAGTGCTTACATTTTTCTCAATTTCCAGAGCATCCGGGAATCCTTTGGTCTTTGGAATCTCCACAGTCTCCTCATAGACCTTTCTCGGAATGGCCACTTCGAGGTTGTTTACGATTAACTCCTTCAATCCTGCCTTTGTTATCTTTATCAGCGCGTCGGAATCAACGACTATTTTCATTTAGAGGCCTCCAGTTAGAGCTCCCTCATTAGATAAATATGGTAAACACGCTCCTACTAATCGCGTAAGCTCTCATTCCCTTATCCGCGGTAAGCAGTATTCCATTCAGTTCAATAGCAGAGTTAACTATAATTTCGTCCCTCTCAGTGTTCGAAAGCCCATCAGGAACATCTCTGACATTTCCCGGTGATTCCAGCCGTATTCTTCCAATCTGACCAAAATGAGCAAGTTTGTCAAACTCTTCTTTGCCCCTCTTAGTTTTGTCACACTCTTTTCTAACGACTGGAACAAGAACAATCGTAAATCCTTCAAAAACTCTTGACCTTTCCAGATCCTTGCTTATTAGGCCTCTTTGTATGATGCTGCTATCCGGGATTGCATATCCACAATAATATCTAAGGGTAACTCCTGCATCCCGGATGAATTCATTGCATTGGGGGCATTTGATTGTGGAATTACTGTAAATTATAGCAAAAGTAACGCCTTTGAGAATTTCTCCACAGTGTGGACAGACCAGCGAAAGAGACGTAATTGAAAGCCGACCCCTGTTAAATTCATTCATGAACTCCTCAGACATCAATTCTTCTTTTATTGGTGGAATCTCTTTTTTAGGTTCAGTAGCTATTCCCTCAATTACTCTGACTGTCTTGAACGATCTCTTCACGAACCACGGCCATTCTCTTCCAGAAGCGTGCCACCTTTTAAGCCACTCAACAGTTTTTGGATCTCCCGCATTTCCGGAGCCAACTGAAATGCCGTCGATCTGGAAGTTAGGGTTCTCGTTTATTCTTTTAATCACTTCTTCTCTTATTCTCTTGGAAATTACGGAAGCTACTCTTGCTTCCAGATAAAACTCCTCAGAATTGTTTGCAACAACGACTTCTGCACCCTGCTGTTCGAGAAAATTTAGAAACCTGTTCAAAGTATCTCCAACATGATAGTCATCAAGGACTATTCGACACCTATCAATTTCGACTTTTCTGAAAAAGCTGGAAAGTATTCTCTGGTAAACCACATCCATGATTTTGTTCAGGTTGTATCTATCCACATCCCATGGAGGTATTTTTTCGGTTATGAAGTCGAGGCCAAAAGATCTGAGTGAGTCCAGTTCTCTGAAAATTTCATCCCAGTACTGAAAACTATGGCTTCTTTTGGTATCTGCCGAGCCAACCTTGTCGTCCACCACATTGAAAATCTCTTTTGGGAAAATGACGCCTGTAAGGACTGTGTGTCCAATAACTTCTCCCTTTCCTGTTTCGTCGAGCCCTATGAGGAAATCTTTTGTAGGCAGAATATACTTAGGTTCCGCCAATGAGTCAATATATCTCCATGCGTTGAAAACTGCAGGATCTCGTGAGTTGGAAGGTGTGCTGTACAGTTTACCACTTGTGTAATACGTGAAGGTTGAATCAGAAAATCTTATCCTCCACACCTCATACTGACTTTTCACTTCCTGCTCTTTTCCTCCATTTTCAAGCAAATAAATCCTAATTTGCTCCGCTTTATTCTCGTCTAATTCCCAAGTTTTACCTCGCATCACACACCTCCAAATACAGAACCCAGTACCATATCTGCCAGCTTCTTTTCAGGGTCTTTTTCAGGAAGCACCTTTGAGAGAATCAGCGCGATGGACCTCGCCTCATCGAAAGCCCTTGGAATGCGGGTTCTGACCTCATCGTAATCCCTTGGCGATGCTCCTTTTGAAGCAAGATAGGCGAGATAGTGGAACATATCAATGGGGCTGGCTATAACCACATCATTCTGGACTATGCCTCTCTCCTCAAGATATGAGGCAAGATATTTTGAGTCAGCTTTTGATGGTTCCAGGAATGTAAGCTCGCTGCCCGAGCTTGATTTCCTGAAAAGATATGTGGTGCTGGGTGAGGGCTTCG
>JALUWC010000281.1 GCA_027019885.1 Geoglobus sp. | reverse complement strand
AGATGTATGATTTTGAAATTGGATATGGGCAAACTTATGTTATCTATATGAAATCCACCAAAAACATCGAGCTCGGTTTCTCCTTTGCATCTTCAAGACCTGTTTTTGTGTATGTGGTTCCAAATCAAGCCAACAAAGAACTCCTTCTAAGTCAGAAGACCTTCAACTACTATCCCTCTCTTTCATTCACTAAACCTGTAATCCTTGGCAAAAAACAGGGAATTGTTTCAGGAAGTTTTCAAATAGTTTTTCTAAACCTTGGCTATGAAAAAGCCGTAATTAAGGTTCAGGTAATTGCCAAACCAACAGATAAAAACACTGCAAGCCTTTCAAAAACAAAAGTTCTGACGATAAGTAAAATCGTTCCTCCAACAGTAGCCTCAATATTCGAGAAATACAGAGATGACGCCATTGGGTTTTATGAATGGGTTGAAGCTAACATAAAATACCGTGATGACTCTAAAGATCCCTACCCCGGAAATGAATACTGGCAATCTCCTTATGAAACAATCAAAGATCGTGCCGGAGACTGCGAGGACACGGCAATCCTTGAATGTGCCTATTATCGGTATTTTGGATATGAAGCATACATAGCAGCAGTGAATACAGAGCTGAATATACCCGATCATGCTATTTGCATAGTAAAAATCAGATCACCATCTGAATTTCTTCCAGCCCTCGGAAGGGTGGATTATTACAAAATAGACAATGAATACTATCTTCTCATAGATAACGCTTACTCTGATGACTTCGGATATCTCACTGGAGGACTGAAGCCCAAAAAATTTGTGATCAAAAAATATTCACCCTTGAAGAAGCCTATCTAAGGAACCACAGCCCCTGAATTGGCTACACCATCTTTGATCAAACCTTAGCCTTAATCAACCTCACCACAAACTCTCTCTGCTCCTCTGCAAGCTTTGGCAGAAGAATCTCTATCCCTAAAACCTCTCCGTTCTCATCCAGATCCACAATGACATTGTCAGCTAAAGGCTCAGTCTCCGCTACCTTTCCCTTTTTGAATCTTATGAACATTGCATTAACTTCCTGATCAAACTCCAGCGAAACCATATCTTATCAGCCTCTCTTTATCTACCTTTAAAGTTGTAACCACAACTATTTCATTATTTCGTTCCTCATAAATAACAACAACATATTCCTCCCCAAACTGCCTGAAAGCTGCTTTTCTACCGAACTTCACATCAATGACTTCTGACGGTTCTTGAACTGCAAGCTTAATCTGTTCCAGACTAATCCCTCTCTCCTCAGCCCTCCTTAGTGAATGCTTGGAAAACCTGATCATTTCATGACCACTCCGAAATTTAGAAAGTCATCCTTTCAGCAAACTCTTCGATAGCTCTTTTAACTCTTTCCATGGGCAGCATATACAACAATATCTCCCAGAACTCCATAGCCAGATCTTCCCCAAACTCAATCTGGATCTGCTCAAGGTTCAGCCTGTAAAGTCCCCCACACTTGAATATGTTGTTTCTGACGGCAATCTTTCTGGCATTTATACTTATGCTATGGTCTCGCCCATTTCCAGCCCTCATAACAGCCCTAAACCTGTAGTCTTTCAGATCTTGCTCATGCATTCATACCACCTCGGTAACATTCAGCCTGAAAAGTAGAGAGATAACAGTTTGGTGCAGGGTGAAAGTAAAAAAAGTTCTATATTTTGCAAAAAATGAGAATCAGACAGGAAACAGCTTCTGTTTAATGTAATCAACCAGAGCACTGAGAGATTCATTGAGCCAGTAGCTTACAGTGTTCAGAATGAAATCCAGAATCTGATTAAGATCCAATCCCGGCATGGCTGTTTTACCTTGCATTAATGGATACCCAAAGAAAAACAGCAGAGTTGCAACCTTAACAGGCTTGCTCCCTGTAAGCCATGATATAACTCCAAGAGCCAACAGAATGAGCAGAGGAGAAGCATTCAGAAAGTCAATCATGCTTCCATCTCCAGACTCACTCTTTCAAGGTATCTCACCAGCTCCTTGTATGCAAGCCTGAGATTGTCCTTGTTACCCTTGACTCCACAGCTTCTCAGTATAGCCTCGAATTTTCGCTGAGAAACGGCCTCTGTAAAGAGATCTGCAAGAATGAAGGCATTAGCCTCACTTTTGTTAGCCACACCCTCCCACACCCTATATACTATATTGCCAAACTCTGTAAAGTTCCCGTGCATGTCCT
>JALUWC010000280.1 GCA_027019885.1 Geoglobus sp. | reverse complement strand
AGCTCTTTTTCTTTTTCCTTCAGCTCCTCCTCCTTTTTTGCAATCTGACTTTCCATGTCCTTAACTTTTTCAATTTCTGTCGAGACCTCATCTATGAGTTCCTGTCTCATGCTCCTAATTGCCCTTTCCAACTCTTCTTCAGCGTAAGCTCTTGCCTCTTTTTCCCACTGAACTACCAGATTTCTGAACCAATCAAGCTCAATTATCAAACTGCCCATTGCCTCGTTTAATTTATCCTTGTAAGCTCTCCATTTCTCTTTGAGATAGTACCTTACAAACCTTTTAAATGATGGATCCTCAAGCACCTGACTCAGCCACCTGTCCACCACATAGAAGTCCTTGAATAGCCTGAGAGTTGAGGTGTCCTGGGCAACAACCTTTTTCTTGATGTCGTTTATGCTGTATATCTCAAAATAATTGTACCGCTCTATCAGTTTAAATGCTGCAATTTCCTTTTCAGTATATCTCTCTGCTGCTTTGAAGCTTTCTCCATTGTTTCTGAATGAATCTGCCAAAATTAAAAGTGAAATCTCGAAGAGTGATTTGAAGTGGCTGTCCAAATCAGGATAAAACTGCCCGCAAACACCATCCTTGTATTTGTCGTAATTTTCACTGATTCGATTCCACAGAGACACTCTTTTTTCGAAAGGATCATAGCTTATGCTGTCTCTCTCCCCAATAACTCTCTTTGCAGGTTTAATCAGCTCTTCAACGCAATCTATATCACCTTCCTTAAAAACCAATTTATCCACCTCCCAAAAAAGAATCTATCTCGTTTCTCAGCTTACCTGCAATGAATTCAACAACCTCTCCATATCCCTCAATCAGAATTTCAAGTGTTGTAACCTCTGCAGCCTCAATCCTCAGACCAATTCTGATCTGACCCTTTTTTGTGTATGCGGAGTAAACCCTGAAAATTCCATCTGAAAACTCATAAGCAGCACCCAATTTTGCCATGAGATATTCAACGAATCTTTTTACGGTTTCACCATCTATTGTGGTCTCGTAAAACAGTCTTTTTGTTCTCTTATCAATTTTCGCGTCAATCCAGTTAGCTTCAAGAACTTTGATCTTCCTGTCTATTTTATCCTTAGGTCCGAACTCAAGACGTGAAAGCATATCCTCAAAAAATTCATTGAAGTCCTCTTTGCTTCCTTCTAACATCAGCACAACTCCTTTTGGCTTCCATATTTTCACTTTGCTTTCCCATCTTTCGATGGCATAGTCTATTCTCTTTCTTTCGGCGTCCGTTTCGTAGTTTATAATTAAAATGTATGTCATCTAAGATATTAGGTAGTGGTTGTCCTATATAAGTTTTTCTCCAAAATGGATTATATAGAGGTTTTTTGTCTTATTGCCAAGTAGCCTTATCACATGCATATTGGAAGGCACTGTCAAGAATAACATTAAAAAATAAAAAACCAAAATACAAACCATGTAGTCCCCATCCAGCAGATAATTGAAGAAATCAAAGCTAAAAAAGTCTTTCGGAGGGGCAGAAAGAGAATGGAGTTAAAAATCCTCTCAGCCATATTCTACTTCCACGGACTCTCTTTAAGGAAAGCAAGCAAATTCATCTCTCTTTTCCAGAAAATAAGTTACGAATCAATCAGAATCTACTACCACAGAATTAAACGAATTCTAAAGCCTCCTGAAAGGAAGAAAAGAAGATTAATAGCAATAGACGAAACCAAACTAAAGCTGGAAAACAAACATATTTTCATCTGGAGTGCAGTTGACGTTGATACCAAGGAATGCTTGGCAGTATGG
>JALUWC010000279.1 GCA_027019885.1 Geoglobus sp. | reverse complement strand
ACATCTGATGCCCAATCACCGTAACCGTGATCATTAATTACGTCGTTAATACCCGATGCAACGTTTGCTGGAGGCGTGTAACCATTCCAATCCCAAGTTCCCATCGCATTATGTAACTTTTCAGTTAGATCCGTATGTTCATCGGAGGGATCATCGTATCCGTTACCGTCACCCCAATCTGAGTCTTCCCAATACCACCAATCTGGGTAATCAAGGTTGGAATATCCATGCTCTCCCCAGTATTCCAGAACCATCGCAGCAGCTGTTGGAGTGCAGTCGTCATCCCTCAGAAAGGTAAGAACATCGTAAATGTGCAGTTCACACCACAACAATGTGCTGAGACTTCTGCCAGCAACTCCGCTTAAATAATATTTCCAATGTTTTTCTGCCTCCACAGATCTTTCTGTTATACGTTCTTTAACCCTTACATCTTCCACAACTTTTTCGACGCCGCATCTCATGAACATAACCTCCACGTATAATGCGTTCCTCCACTTATAAAACTAACATTACTCCAGTAGCTTCCTGAGAAAGTCAATTTCATCGCTTCCAGCAATAACCACAAGAATTGCAGCATTGTCGCTCCTCTCTCTCACAAGCAGCTCGCAGTGAACCATTCTGTTCTCCGCCTTCACCGTGAAATGGTCGTAAAGATTTAACTCCATGTAGGTTTTTTTCAGAGATGTGTTAAGCTGTGTGATTTCATATTCTGATTCAAGCTGCTCTCTATACTTATTAAAGGCAATCTGAGCTTTTTTTGTATCAGAATAGTAAAAGGATGCAATCCAGACCGGTTTTTCAGTGAACTTTATGGAAAGCATTCTGCTGAAACCTTCTGGTTTTTTAAAATCCCACTCTACCCTAATTAAATCTGATTCGGTTTTAAGGAGTCTTTCACCCCCGTCATAATGAATTTTGTAACCGCTTAGATTCAATCTTTGTGCGATGAATATTGCGGGCCAGTGTTCTGCCGGACCCGTATCAAAAAACAGAAGTATTCCAGGCAGATATAGATAGATAGTAATGAAAATCGGAGAAAAGACCGCCAAGATAAAAAGAGACCTTAGGGCTGTTTTTGAATTCTTTTTGAATTTCTTTATTGAAAACAATAACATGCTCACTAAAAAGATGGCGGTTGAGACGATTGATAAAAGAAACTGAGAAGGAAAGCCAAAATAGTTGTAAAGTACCAAGAAAATCATAAATGTGGCTGGAGAGCTCAAAGCCAAAAAAATTGGGAAAATCAGAAACTTTCTCATGTCGGAACAACCTTATGTGCATTTGCCCCAAACCAACTGCCGAAGGCAATGTAATGTACTTCTGTATCCCAAGTGTTGTGTAGCAGAATGAACTTTTCGTTTGTATCAATGTCAACTGCATACCCAACTACCGTAACGCTATGCCAGATGTATGTTGGTTGCAGAACCATTGTTAGAATAAACGGCCTCTGGGCACTGATTTCTTCTGTCACCATGTTCCATGTCACCCACCATACATCAGAAGCCCAGTCTCCATATCCATAGCGATTGGTGACCTTGTTTATACCTCCAGATACCTGCCACTGAGGAGTATATCCATTGCTCCATGTCCCCATTGCATCAGCCAGTTCGTCGATCAGAGTATGCTGATAGTCATTTGGAAAGTTCGGATACCCATGCTGATCCCAGTATCCCAGCACCATTGCTGCAGCAGTTGGTGTGCATCCTCTCTCCCACAAAAGAGCGGGGACTCCCTGAATATGCACTCCATACCACGATGAAGTAGTGATACCGGAGTTATACTTCTCCCACTGTGCCTTAGCCTCCTTAGCTCTTTTGATCAGATGATTCTTTATTCTTACATCTTTCATTGCTTTTTTGATTTCCCCTTTGATCTTATTAAAATCGATCTCTCTTTTGTTCAGATCATAGTACTTTCCTTCACTGCCTACGAAATATTCAAGCCCTCCAATTCGATAAATCTTTTCAGCCTTAATTCCAAGCTCTTTCGCCCTCATCAGCGGTGACTTACCTTTTGAGAATTCGAGTATTGGATAATTAGTCTTCTTCGCCGACACGACTACGTATCCTGCATAGCTACCATCTTTTACGAGCTCAATGATGTAGGCAGTTATATTTTCGTTAACATCGTAGGCTGGAATGATTCTGCCGATTCTTGCACTTCTCCAGTCTTTGAAGATATCGGTTGTCGAGATCTTTTTGATAAAT
>JALUWC010000278.1 GCA_027019885.1 Geoglobus sp. | reverse complement strand
AACAAGGATCCTGAGGCTCCGATATTCGGAGTGGCTCAGTATGGAATTGTCGGAGATATATTTGAAGTGGTTCCAGCCTTGGTTGAGAAGCTCAGAGAGATTAAGGGGTGATCGTTTTTTCACTAATTTTTTAAATTGAGTTGAGGGTTATTTCAGCATCTACAGCCAGAATTTACACCATGTGTCATTGTTTCTGGGATTAATCACACTGTTATGGATTGAATCAAATATAACGCTAAAGATGGCCAGAGTTATGCTATCAACAAAAGGTATTTGAATTTTTGAGGTGATTTAGTGTTATGGCAAAGGTGATCGAAGCAGTATACGAAAATGGAGTTTTCAAGCCTCTTGAGAAAGTGGATTTAAAGGATGGGATGAAAGTTAGGCTTGAGATAGCAGAGGGTTTGGCTGATGTAATAGAGAGATATACCAGGAAAGTGGAGAGGGATGTTCTGAAAGAGTTCTTGGAGGAGAGGAGATGATAGTCGTTGACACCTCTGTCTATGTCGACGCACTGTTCGTATTCGACGAGCGTAGATACGAGCTGGTGAAAAACTTTTTTAGGGTTATTCAAAACGAAGGTTTAAAGGTTGTAGAACCTGAAGTTTTCAAGATCGAATTTAATTGGTCAGTTGGTTAGGAGAACTAAAAAGGACGAAGCTTTCAAAATTTACAGCCCCATAATAAATAAGGTCAATATCGTTAACGTTGAAAAGCTTAGGGAACTTGCCTTCTCAATTGCATCCGAGACGGGATGTAGAGCGGTTGATGCATATTTTATCGCTACAGCAAAGCTGACGAATTCAATTCTGATAACGAACGATAAGGTTATGGCAAACAACGCCAAGAAAGCTGGAATCGAGGCCTATTATCTGATCGAAGAGTTCGATAATGCAGTAGAACGGTTAAAGGAGATAAGATGAATTGTTCCGATTGTTCAATTTTTGCTGACAGTAAATAGCTACCGACTTGTAAGTGAATCGAGCTTGCATGTTGAATTTTTCAAAAATTATTTAAATTTTCGCAAAACCGATTATGGGTGAAATTATGATCGAAAGAAAGATCAGGGATGCAATATCTGATCTCATTGAGCTGTACAGAATTGATCCATACAGATGGAAGAATGAGAGATTTGCGCACTACGACTTTTTCAGGATACTTTTTGATTATTTTGAACCTGATGAGATCAGAAATTACTTCAGATGGGAGTATCCTGTAGGTGTGCCTTCATATGGCTCAGGAAGGAAAAGTGCAGCAATAGATATCGTGTATGAAGTTGATAGTGAAAAGTGGATCGCAATAGAAATAGAGCTGACTGGAGCCGGAAAAAGTCTCGAAGAGGAGCTAATAAAGTGCATTGCTAAGCTAAAATCATCTCCTGAATGCAAAAAGCACATGTATGTTGGTTTTATCATTCCATTAACAGCCCGTGAAAAGCATAAAAGGGCGAGAGGTTACGGGAAATCATACGAAGACCTTTTAAAAGAAACGGTAAACAGAGCAAAAGAGAGGATTGGAGACAACCCCATAGAGATCATTACGGATGGTATATTGCTTTCATGAGCTATTGAAAGACCATAAAAAGGCTGTGAAAACTGATTCTACCCAGATCAGAAGTTATCAAATCCCGGCAAATTATATCTACTTCAAAATTCAATTATGCAGGCAGCCATAAAAACAGGGAGATGAGGTGGAAAGATGGTCAATGTTCAGAAGGTCGGAGAAGTTTACAGATGTGAGGTATGCGGGAATGTTGTTGAAGTTAAGAAAGTTGGTGGAGGAGAGCTTGTCTGCTGCGGGCAGCCTATGACATTAATTTCAAGCTCCTGATGTTTTGTTCCCAATTCAGAGAATTTCAGTAAAAATCAGATAGGCAAGAATTGCAGCAACTATGACTATGGCGACATCAAGCACCCTCAGCTTTATGTCTGATCCTACCTCAATGACAGCATTTCTGTAAGGGACGTTAGAAGTCAGATCTCTCTCTTTGCCTGCCTTAATACTCTTCTCCCTCTCAACTTCCTCAATTATCCCAATTTCATCATCATCCATGAGCAGGTCAACAATTCTCTCTTCTTTCTTCATGCGATCACCGGTCAAATCTGAGTCTGAGTTTACCGTAGATCCTTATTCTATCCCTGATCCCCAAAACTCTTTCAGCTGTAACTATAAAATCTTTTGCCACTCCTGACTTTGGTTTGAAGCTCACAACT
>JALUWC010000277.1 GCA_027019885.1 Geoglobus sp. | reverse complement strand
TTGGCAACTTCATCAACTAGATGTTTGTCAATTGTCGATGATCTTGCGATTTTTCTGACAACTTCTTTGAGGGATGACAGTGCCATGGAGGTAATGTTAATAAATCAAGTTAAAAAGTTTCCTAAGATGAAAGTGGAAATCGCCAAGATTTTCAATCCATATCCTGCCGGAGACACCAATGTTTACATAATAAACGGTGAAGTTGTCTTTGATTCGGGTATAAATCTCCCTCAATCCGTTGAAGCTCTTGAAAAAGCACTGAAAAATTCTGGGATTGATTTCGACTCTGCAAAGCTTGTTATTTCACACCCCCATGCAGATCATTTTGGTTCAGCATACCTTTTCAGCAATGTGCTTGCCCATGAAAACTCATGCTGGAAGCTGTCTGATGCTGAAGAGAGTTATTTCAAACTGGTGTATCAGCATTTCATGAATGAGGGTATGCCGCTAAAGCTTGCCGAGCAAATGGAAAAAAGGGTTAAGGAGACTTACAAGGGACTCGTTCTTCCATGCGGGAAATGCGGAAAAATTGGAAGCAAGGTGAAGGCTGGAGATGATGTTCTTGAAGTTATACATATCCCGGGACACTCCTACGGGCACATAGCCCTCTATCACAGAGAGTCTTGCTCCCTTTTTTCAGGTGATGTAATGCTCGATGGAATAACTCCCAATCCAGTTATAGAGCCTGTTGATGAGGTGGAAAGGCTGGTAGTCATTGAACTTTATCTGAGCACTCTCAAAAAACTCTATTCTCTGGATGTTAAAAGAGTTTATCCCGGTCATAGAAAAATGAAGAGATCTCACAGAGAGGTCATCAGAGAATACCTTGACAGCTTTCAGCAGAGAAGCTTTGAGGTTTTCGAGCATGCAGATGGTAAAAACTCTTTTGAAATTGCAACATCTCTTTTTGGCAAAACCAGGCAGGTATTTCTGATAATGACCGAAACAATCGCCCAGGTTGATTTTCTCGTAGAAAAGGGAATTCTGGAGAGAAGAGATGGAAAATACATCAGAACGGCAGAGATAGAAGATTTAAGAGAGCTGTGGACAGAAATAAAAGAAAGGACACTGAGAGAAGGATGATGTCCTTTTTTTCCGGTGACCTCAGCATGAACACACACCTATTTCTGTAGTTTTTGGAGTAAAGTGATTCAGAGAGGCTCAAAGCTCTAAGAATTGCGGTGGAGATAAATGCCTTCAAAGCATTCTCATATCTCCTCAATCCTTTCGCATCCATAACAAACATTATCTCTTGCAGATCATTTACAAGTACTGGCATTACGCATAACCCAAGCTGAATCATGCTGACAAACCTCTCCGGAACTTTAAAGTAGATCATCGCTCCAGCAACTTCAGAAATTCTCGATGCATAAACAACCACTCCAGCGGAGATTATTGCAGCAAAGGCCAGTGAAGACATCAGCGAGTATTCAAAGCTGAAGAACAGTCCTGAAAGAATAATCAGAACAAAAAAAGGGGTAAAAGCAGCGATCAGTCTGAGATTCTTTCCTCTGGATACAAACCCGGAGATCAGTATTACGACAGCAGAGACATGAGGATTGAAGCCAGATAGGTGGACTGAAAGTGAGAGAAGAAGTGCGGATATCAAAGCACATCTTCCCTCAAAGTCCCCTTCCTGGAGGGCATAGGAGAGATTCCTCAGAATCAAAGCTCTATCACCCTGTCACACTTTTCAGCAAAAATCTCATCATGAGTTGCTATGACAGCCGTTTTTCTGTTCTTTCTCAGTATTTCAATCAGAGCGTTTCGAAATCCGATATCCTGACCTGCAGTTGGTTCGTCAAGCAAGACTATCCTGTGTCTGAAGGCCTTTGCAATGCTGACTCTCTTTGCCTGTCCGTAACTGAGTGAGTGAGGATGCCTGTTCTTGACGTTACCAAGCTGGAATTCCTCTATTGCCTTTCCATCTTCAACCTCTCCAGTAACAGTACTCTCTGTCAGGGAGTAGTTTGGATTCTGGAGTGAAATCCCAAAATCAAGTCCCTGATTTTTCATTTCCACTGCCATTCTTCTGAGCATCCTTGTCTTCCCTGATCCATTGTCTCCTGTTATCGCAACGATCTCGTTCTCTCTAAGTGATACCTCTCCCTGAAAAATAATCTCTCCAAGCTCTGGTGTTGATCCCTTATACTCCTTCCAACTCAAGCCCAGATTTATGACCTCAGGAAAGCAATCCATGAATTCAATCCTGTGATCTGAGACAACACAGAAGAAATCCTCCAGAATGCTCAGCAATTTTTTAGCGTTCCTTCTGCTTAAATGGGCAAATGGCTCATCAAGCAGAATTGCCTTCCTTTCAGCCAGAACTCCCGCAAGAATCTGAACAATCTGAAGCTCTCCCAGAGACAGCTGGTATGGAGGTTTGAAAAGCAGATGACCAATTCCAAATTCCTCAGCCAAAGCGACGGCGTCTTTTCTTGCATCTTCGGGCTTTTTTCCCGACTGAATGGATGGAAAAATCAGCTCGTCAATTACCTTCAGGCTTGTTATCTGCTCGTATGGGTTCTGATGAACCATGTATGCTATTTCAGGCGATGGTTTTTCTCCAAAAACCTTCACACTTCCTGAAAGGCTTCCTCCATAAAAATTCGGGATCAATCCATTAAACGTTCTTAGCAGTGTGCTTTTTCCGCTTCCGGTATTTCCAGCGATGAAACATCTTTCCTCAATCCTACCCCTGATTTCTGGCAGTCCAGTCTCTCCGTTGGGGTAAGTATAGTGCTCAATTGAAAAGTCTATCAGATCTCAATCCCCCTCTCAACCAGCAAGTCTTTAACGTATCTGTATACGATAACCGCGAGTAAATGATCGATGAGCATGTCCTGAGGGATGTAGATCAGGACTGTTGCTGCGAATATCATGAAGGGAAATGACATGGCAGGAATTCCGAATGTTTTAACTGCCATCTGAGCAAAGGCCGAGAGCTTGGCATTGCCTATTGCAAATTTGTAAAAAACTGCAAACCCAAGGATGTAAGTCGGCAATGCCGCAATAAATGTTGACAGCCACAGGATTCCCAGTCTATTTTCAAATCTCTTTCTGAAGTATCCTGCTAAAAACGCGCTGAAAAGAAATCCGAAAAGATAGCCGGCTGTAAATCCAAACAAAGCCCCAATACCTCCACCGCCAGCAGCAAATGGGAGGGAAATGGCTATCATCCCGAGATATATGGCAACGCTGAGAAAACCATAATACGGACCGAGAAGAAATCCTGCAAGCATAACTCCAAAATTCTGCATTGTGTATGGCACTGGCCCTATTTTGAAGCTGAGCTGAGCTGAAATGGCAATAACAACCGCCATTACAATGGCAAGAGTTGTTTTGATTAGCTCGTCACTTCTGTTAACCATATATTTTGTGAGGTTAACCAAAGTTAAAAAGTATTTCGGTTAAAGCATTATTCTGATCGCACTCCAAGGATATGTTGCCCAATTAGATTTATACAGAGACAATGACATCCAGACAGTGCTGACTCACATCCACTTTGTAGTTGCCATGATTGCTGTGCTGGTAGCAGAATTCATCATTTCACCTGAGAGATCAGCAGGCGATATGCTGTTTCTCTCAATTGCAGCCGGATTCATCTCCGCACTCATGGATCTGGATGTTGTCATCCTTGTTCATATCAAATCCAAGCATAATGAAAAATTGAGGCAATTCAGGAATCCAGTAAAGATTTACAGAGAATTTGACAGCTTCCTTCGCATTTCATCTGAACTTCAACTTCTTAGATACACCCTTGCAAGCCACATCTTATTTTCTGCACTGATACTCCTCCTGTCATATATGTTCTTCGAGTGGTTTTTCATGCCTTCAGCCCTTGGAATAGTTTCCCACCTGATCACAGACATCCCAGAATTTTACAGTGTTCTTGGGGGAAAGTGCTAATTCCGTTTTCTGATAGGAGTACGATCAAAAGTTATTTCAATGCTCATATCTATTTTAAACCATGAAGCTCAGACAGATGAAGAGAGGTGTGCTTCTGTCGCTTCTTTCTATTGTTCTCCTGATGGTTGTGGCCATTTCTCTGACATATTATCTTGATCTCTTCACGCCTTTTGGAAAGTTCTGGAGATATTCCGAACAAAATCACATTGAGCTCAAAACACCCTACGGAAAGGCTGTTATAGACTATGACAGGTACGGAAATCCGAAAGTTGAGGCTGACAACCTGAAAAGCCTTTTCTATGCTGTTGGATACGCTCAGGCAAGGGACAGGCTCTTTCAGATGGATTTGCAGAGGAGATTGATGAGAGGTCAGCTATCAGAGGTGTTTGGAGGTTCTCTAAGTGAGACAGATGAATTCTACATCAAGATGGACTTTGTAAAAGCAGCAGAGGTAAACTGGGATTATTTCAAAAATACTGAGTTCGCAGATTATTTAATCGCCTATTCTGAGGGAGTCAATCGGTATATCGAGAATGGAAAACTTCAGCCGGAATTCAGACTCCTCAATTACAAACCAGAAAAATGGACACCTGTGGACACATTTCTCATCAACAAGCTAATTGCATGGGAGCTGACAGGTAATTTCTGGGATTTAAAGAGAGCATACATACTTAAAAAACTTCCACAAGCCAGAGAATTATATCCTGAGTATCTGAATCATTCCTATCCCATAATCTATCCCAAAATACCAAACATCAATGAAAGCCTCTTAGACTGGCTCAGACAGTTTGAAGGAGACAGATCCTTTGGTTCAAACAACTGGCTGATTTCAGGAAAGTACACAGTTTCGGGATATCCGATTCTTGCAAATGATCCCCATCTTTCCTTGACGGTTCCTCCAGTCTGGTACAGAATGCATCTAAAGGCAGGTAATTTCGAGGTGTGGGGTGTCACCTTTCCGGGTGTGCCGGTGATTATAATCGGCCAGAATAAATTCATTTCCTGGGGAGTGACAAATGTGGGGGCTGATGTAATTGACTTCTACACTTACAAGTTTGATGGAGACAGATACCTCTACAAAGAAAAGTGGCTTGGGATTGACAAGGAGAAAAGAATTTTGAGGGTCAAAAAAGATGGAAAAATTGAGGAAAGAGAAGTTACTGTTGAAAAAACCGTTCACGGCCCTCTGATAGATAAATTTGGAGTAAAGGTGGCTGTTGCATGGACAGGTTTTTCAGCGACAACAGAATTGAAGGCGATTTTCGGTCTTAACAGGGCCAAGAATGTCAGTCAGGCAATTGAGTCTCTCAAATGGTTCGATGTGCCAGCTCAGAATTTTGTTGTGATCGACAGATTCGGCAATACAGCCTATTATCCTGCTGGAAAATACCCGATAAGGGAGAAGGACGGAAAGATTATTTCGGGGAACATCATATTCAATGGAAGCAATGGCGATGGAGAGTGGAAGGGTTTCAAACCGTATGGTGTTTCATCGTGGGATGGCTTTATCCCATTTGGGCAGATCCCACATCTGATCAATCCTGACTATGTTGTCACAGCAAATCAGAGGCCGGTTTTTGATTTCAAGTACTACATCGGAGACAGCGGATATTTTGCTGATCCATACAGAGGAATGAGGATATACGGGATGATTGAAAGGAAAATTGCTGAAAAAGGGAAACTTGATGTAGATGATATAATTGAGATGCAGAAGGACGTTTATTCTAAACCTGCAGAATTCATAGTGGGGGATATCAGGAAAAATCTTGATAAGATACCGTTTTCTGAGAAAACCAAACCATATGTAGACGAACTCCTCAAGTGGGATTACAGAATGACCTCAGACTCGAAAGCAGCACTGATTTTTTCAATATTCCTGAAGGAGTACATGAACGAGACATTTTATGATGAGTTTCACCCTGCAGGACTTAAAAAGGACGAGTATCCAAAACTCTGGGTGCTGCAGAATCTTCCTGAGAACAGCATCTGGTTCGATGACATACGAACCCCTGAAAAAGAGAACAAGTGGGACATAATTGCAAGAGCAATGGACAGAACTGTGGAGACAATAGAGCGCAATGGTTACACAAAATACGGGGACATTAATGTCTTCATCGCAACCCATCCATTCTCTCCAAAGATTCTGTTCATGAACTACCCCCGATTTGAAATGAACGGCTCTGATTACACAGTTTACAATTTCAGGCACGATTACAGACCTTTTCAGGCAGGAAGCAGCTGGAGAATGATAACAACATTTACAGACAGTTCTGCAAAAATGCTTGGAGTAATCCCGGGTGGCAACTCTGGCAATTACTTTTCTGAGAACTATGCAGACCAGCTTGAAATGTGGAAAGAGTGCAAATACATCCCAACGGAGGTGAGATATTGAACCTCGGTATTGTTTTGTTTCTCATTGGTTTTGCGATCTCAGGAGTTCACTGGATTGGGATAATTGTTGCTGGGGCTGGATTATCTTTTTTCGGTAAATCGATAAGGACAAAGGTGCTATTCGGGGCTGGTGCAGGAGTTGTGATATGGCTTGCCTTTGTTGTTTACATCTTCAGCATAGGACTGTACGACAAAATAGCCAACACCGGCTCCCTCTTTAATTTGAGCATGTTTCTATCTGTGCTGCTTGGCGGTGTGTCTGGACTGATTACCTCATACCAAACCGATTACAGGTGAAACTCCTTTTCACCTTTTAAGGCAAGAGCAACATTGGCTTTAAGTGTTATCTCGAAATATTCCCTGTCGGGTTCGAGAACGGCAAAGCGTTTCGGGACGGGAATGGCAATGAACTCGCCAAAATCCTTGTTATTTTTGCCGACGTATATGTCAATGAAATTCATATCATCTCTGTGCATCAGGAGATACACATCTTCAGAACTGTTTTTTACAAGTTTCATGAGATAATCGACTGGAAATCGCTCAAATATACAACAGCATACCTCATCTACATGCTGCGAGGATTCTTCGTCAAGCACCATCATTCAACATCACTAAAACCAAGATGTATTTATGGTTTTCTGGTTTTTGTCTTTCCGAAACTCAAACATCCACAAGGTTTAAAAGAGAGATAAAAGAGGCGGGTAAAGTGATAGCAATCATCGATTATGGCGCAGGAAATCTGAAGAGCATACACAAAGCATTGGAGAAAGTTGGTGGAAAGGTAACCATAACTTCAGACCCGGAAATCGTCGAATCTGCTGATGCCATAGTTCTGCCAGGAGTTGGAGCATTTGAAACGGCAATAAACAACCTGAAACCCTTTATTGACCACTTGGTTAAAGCAGATGTCCCGATTCTTGGTATATGTCTTGGAATGCAGCTTTTTGCAGAGGAGAGTGAGGAAGGCGGGTTACACAAGGGACTGGGAGTAATTGATGGCAGAGTGATCAGATTTCCTGAGTGGGTTGGAAAAATACCCCACATGGGCTGGAATCTTGTTAAAACTGCAGAACATCCTCTCTTTGAGGATATAGATGTTGCGTACTTCTACTTCGTCCATTCATACTACTTCAAAACAGATGAAAAAAATACTATCGGAACCACTGAATATGGATTGGAATTCGCCTCAGCCGTGGCAAAGGGCAATTTTATGGGTGTTCAGTTCCATCCTGAAAAAAGCGGTAAAAATGGACTGAGAGTTCTCGAAAACTTTGTAGGCTTGATTTAGCTTCCAAAAATTTTAATAATCTACCTGCTTCAAAGCCTTTGTCTCTGCCGAGGTAGCCTAGCTGGCGGGGCGACGGACTCATAATCCGTAGGTCGCGGGTTCAAATCCCGCCCTCGGCAGTTGTTCTTCTGGTTCAGTTCCTGTTTGAAATCGCCTGTTCTCCTGAACCTGAGAGAGATAAAAACCCTACCAGAAAACCTCATCATGACTTCAACGATGGCGTTCAGTTTTTTAGGTATCAGTGAGGTGTGGGTTTTATGAACTTCCATTCTCACCAGAAGCTTGATAAGGCTCTTGAAAAATTCAAAATAACATATCCTGATGAATATAATACCATTCAGCAGTTCTCAGAGGATCTTCTTGCAGAAGGGATATCGGAACTCCGTATAAGAAGCTATGTGATATGGTTGAGGAAAATAAGGGATATTTCAAGAAAGAAGCTGACAGACTTCGACAAATCAGATATCAGAAAGGTAATCAATCACTACCAACTACTCTGTAACAGGGGTGAGGTTTCGGACAGCACGGTGTTTGAGGTCAAAAAAACTTTAAGAAAATTCTTTAAATGGGCAAATAAGGAGGAACTCGTAAGCTGGTTCACCATCGGTACGGTTGATAACAAACTTTCCCCGTCGGATTTGATTACTGAGGAAGAATTTAGAAAGATGCTGGATGCATGTCAGAACTCAAGAGATAGAGCCTTTCTGTCTTTAATTTATGAGACAGGAGCCAGAATTGGAGAGATCGGAGTTATGAAAATCAAAGACATTGTATTTGATGATTATGGTGCTGTCGTATGGTTTTCCCTTCGGGATACATCAAGTAAAAAACACAGGAGAAAGCTGAGAGTTGTTTTCTCTGCTCAATATCTTGCTTCCTGGCTTAAAGATCATCCGTTGAAAGACAACCCAGACGCTCCAATGTGGGTAAAGCTCAGCGGGAAAAAGTACCTTCAGCCCATGGAGTACAAGGACTTCCAGTGGCAGTTAAAAAAGATCGCAAAAAGGGCTGAAATAAAGAAGAGAATCTACCCCCACCTATTCCGCCACACCAGGGCGACCAAACTCCTCCAGCAGGTGTCGGAGGTCGTAGGGGAGAAGTATATGGGGTGGGTTCCCGGCACGAAGATGACCAAGGTGTACATCCACCTCGCCGACCAAGACGTCGAGAATGTCATCCTCAGCCTGTACGGCCTCAAACCTGAGGACGAGAGCAGGGACCTCGAGGTCAGGAAGTGCCCAAGGTGCGACTTTATAAACGACGCGGAGTCGCGCTTCTGCTCCCGCTGTGGCCTGCCGCTGACCCGGGAGGCCATGACAGAGGTGGAGGAGTGGGAGAGGAGGAAGGCCGAGGCAATGAAGCTCCTCTCCAACCCGGAGTTTTTGGCAAAGTTTATGACGATGGTGAACGAGATCGAAATGATCAAGCAGATCTACCAGGAGCTGAGGAAGAATGCTCAGGTGGGACGAGACGATATTCAAAAATGAAGAAGTGTTCGACCCAGACTTCATCCCAGATGTACTCATGCACAGAGAACAGCAGCTAAACCAGCTTACAGCCAACATCATGCCAGCTTTGAGGGGCAGCAGTCCTGTTCACACTCTTTGTCTCGGCCCTCCAGCCACTGGAAAAACATCAACGGTACGATACATTCTCTCTCAGATAGGCGACTCTGTTGAGAAGGTGTACATAAGATGTCCCGCCCTTGGAACCCCGTACAAGATCATGTCAAGAGTTTTTGAAGTGGTCTGCAGGCACCAATCCCCTCAAACTGGATTAGCCTATACAAAACTGTTTGAGAAGATCATGGAAAGGCTTGATAGACCCCTTATTCTCGTTTTTGACGACATAAACTTCATTTCGGTCGATACAGTCAATGAACTCCTCTATCTTTTCCTTAAAGCCCCTGAAGAGTACGGAGTCAAGCTCGGGATAATGGCCACCGCGACGGACATCAAGTTCCCTCTCGCTTTGAGTCCAGAGGTAGGGGCGATATTCCACTACAGCACGATCCACTATCCCCTCTACGGATACGAGGAGGTAAAGGACATCTTATGGTGGAGGGTGGAGAGGGGGTTTGTTGAAGGAGCTTTCAGCGACGATGCCTTCGAGAGGGTAGTCGAGCTTGCCAGCGATTCAGGAGACCTGAGATTCGGCATCTACCTGCTGAGAGCATCAGGCCTGAACGCTGAGCGGAGAGGCAGCAGGAGGGTGGAGGTGCAGGATGTAGAGGCAGTTTACGTAGGAGGGGCGAAGGTCTTCCTCGCAAAGACAGTTTCGGCCCTCAACTCCGACGAGAGGGAGGTGCTGAAGATCGTCTACCTGCTCGATGAGGAGGTTGCGGCGGGAGACCTCTACAGGTTCTTCCAGAAGGAGGTGGGGATGAGCTATCAAAGGTTTTACGAGATCCTGAACAAGCTGGAGAGGCTCAGGCTGGTGGACTTCATCTTCGACAAAAAGGGGAGGGGGAGGACGAGGTAC
>JALUWC010000276.1 GCA_027019885.1 Geoglobus sp. | reverse complement strand
GAAGGGCCTGTTCCAAAGGAGCAGGTCTATCTGAATACGGGTACATGGCGGAAGAGATACCGCAAAAGCAAAGAAGGACTGGGGTTTATTGGCTGGAAGACGCTGCATTATACTGTTTTTTACAGAAAAGAAGAAAGAGATACTGATTTTCCTGCTTTTGAAACATGGACAGGAACATTGAAAACAGTTTGAGATTTTGGGAGAGATAGAGGGCTATCATCCTGGATTTCTGAGTATCTGTAAAAGCAGGGGAGGCAGGGAGTCAGGATTCAAAAGCGGAGAGTCGGGATCCCGAAGCCCGGATAGTCCTGATCCACGTTCCCGATTCCAAGTCCTAAAATCCTGTTACTGGAGAACAACTGCGGAACATCAAAGAAATCATTGAAACCATAGGGAGCAACGTCATAATCTGCAAGTGCCATAAAGGGGGTCTTCCTTTCACTCATCAGGTCAGGAAAATGAGTGTGGGTAATACAGAGGAACTGAAAACCTTCGGGGCCCCATCCTGTAACGGAGTTAAAGAACCTGCGAACTCTGGATACCGTTGTCGTTTGAAACCTTTCCCCTGTCTGAATCTTTGCAAAATAGAAGCCTCTGGGCCTGGGTGGCGCTCCAGGACGCAGCCGGAAGGCATCGGGTTTATCAAAATTAATATAAGGGCTCTGCCATACCCTGCCTTTTTTGCGCCTGCAGGCATACTCCCAGGCTATCTTTCCAGAGAGAACCGAATCAGCGTGACCAGAGCCATCATCTCCAAAGCCATAGAAGAGAGAGACACCGATAAACCCTTGAGCCAGATCATCGTCAGTTAGTGAAGGTGGTTCCTCTATCCTGTTAAATTCTTCCTTTTTGATACCCCATGCCATCTTCTTAGAGGCAGTGTACCATACCCTGATCTGTTCTTCTACAGGAAGAATTACCTTTCCCTGGGCAATTCTGGGTTTACCTGCAGACAATAAGTTTTTAAGCCAGTGAATAGCCATCATGGTTTAAAACCCTGTTGTTTTATTTTATCCCATTTCTGGCTAAAATACTCTCAAAACACCTTTTTCCTAATGTGTAAGACTCCTGCAGATTGTCATTCTTAACTTGATTCAGAATCTCCAGAAAAGAGACCCTGAAATAAATTCAGGGTGACAGAGAACAATATTTCAGGGTGTCATGCCACTGAAACCCTCTCCGCATCTTTCAGTAAAAGTTGTGGTATAATTTTCGCTAAGCCATGAGAACCTATAAATATTGACCATATAAACTGTATAGGTATAAAATTAAGTTCAATAACAATATTCAAGAGGGAGACTCTATGAAAACCTGGACTCATCCTGGGGGCAAACTCAGAGAACTTGGGGCTGACTCTCTGACAGATGCAGAGCTTCTGTCTATTCTCATTTCTACTGGCACAAAAGAAAAATCAGCAGAGGAAAGTAATATCTTTCTTTAAATTTGTAGAGTTTTTAGTAGTAAATAGATTTTGATAAAGGAGGATTTTAGAATGAAAGCAAATTTTGAAGAGTTAGATGAGGAAACAAGAAAATACATGCTGCAGGAGTTTGAAGCTGAACAGAACTCTGGAAATCCTTACATCAGTCCTCTTCTGTCAGATATTGGGAAAGAAGGTTTCCAGAACTTATGAGAGATGCAATTAAATCAGGAGATGACGAATCTCTTGCAGAATCCTTAAGTAAGCAAGAATATTGGAAACACAGCTGTCCAATTAAGCCTCCAGGAATGACAACTGTCTATTGTCAATTCGCTTGTTTGTATCATCAGGGGGTTTGAACAGTTCAAACTACCCTCTTTTATCGAATAGGTTTAATCCTATTAGCCTTATCATTTGTGTTAGAGACATCTCTATCTTTGACTGAAATTTAAACCATGCAAGAAGAAGATACAGATTAATGCTATCCATATCTGGGTCATTACCGCATTCCTTGATGTCCCAAGAAATGTCTTTATCTTAAGATGCTGCTTTATCCATTTGAAAAACAACTCTATCTGCCATCTCTCCCTGTATATTTCACAGATGGTCTTTGCACTTAAGTGAAAACAGTTTGTCAGAAAAACATAGTGTTTTCCAGTCTGAGAATCCCTGTAGCCTATCCTCCTCAGTTCTACAGGACACTCCTTCCCTTTATGCCCAGTCAGAATTATCCTCTGGTCAGAGGTAATCCCACTGCCCTTTTTCACTTCACCCCTCCTTATTACCCGATAAACTGCATTC
>JALUWC010000275.1 GCA_027019885.1 Geoglobus sp. | reverse complement strand
GTCTCTCTGTCGGGATCGAATATCCAGTCGAAGCCTCTCTTTATCGCTATAACCCTCATACCTGTTCTGCTGTGCAGTCTTGTCTCTCCAAGAGTTCTGCCAGCAACACTGGATTCTTCAGAAACCTTCGCTCTGACAAGGGTTTCCTCACTCTCAAGCAGTATCTCGTTTATCATCTCTTTCGGAAGCTTGAACCCCCTCAAAACCAGAGTGGCAATGTCAGCAGCAGCCTCACCAATTTTCTGGGCTGCTGAAGCAATCAGAAGTATGGATGAGACCATTTCAGCCTCTTCAACTCTCCTTCCTGCCAGAATTGAAACAATTCTCAGATTTCTGAGCAGTTCCTCCATCTTTTCCTCAAGATCAAGAACCTCTTCGGCTATGTCCTCATTATCAAACAGAATAGCTGAATAAGCCAGATCAACCATCAGTTCACTTGTGTCTTTGATTTCAGTGAACAGATCCTTAACAGTTTTTGGCATCTCATCAGATATTTTCGCTGGGGCTTATTTAAAGGTTTTCATGAGATTTTGAGTTCTCTTCTCCTGAAACCGTTTCCAGCTTTTAACAGGTTTTCTTTCTGGAAAGAAGCCATTAAAAATGGGAAAATTGTAATAAATCAAAACTTCAGGAAATCATGTGGAGCTCGGCATCATTTTTTCAGGTGAGTTTGGAAAAAGGTTTGTGTCGAATCTTGTTTATCCAAAGTCATGCAGGCATTTTGGTGCATGCGGAATTGATGAATGCGATTTTTGCAAAAATTATGATCTATCAGATAGGGTTAAATGGGTAATCGAGCTGAATGAACCGCCAAGTTATGGCACGTATATCGAGGAACCGGCAGAAATTATAGGGAAACCTGAGGCTGAAGTGATTGTTGCACTGAACCTTCACCCGGATATTCTCATTGAGCTGCCTGAAATTGCTGAAACAACCACGATAATCATCTCTGCCGAAAGTCCAAGCTGGATCACTCCGGGACTGAGAGAGCAGATCAGACAGAAATGCCAGGGGAAGGGCATTGACTTTTACTCTCCAAAGCCGTTCTGTTCGTCAGACACTCCTCTGGCAGAGCTGGGTTTTGGAAAGCCGGAGTTCAGGGTTGAGATGAATGGCAGCGTAATTGAGCGGGTTGAAGTTGTGAAGAGTGATCCGTGTGGCAATGCCCATTACGTTGCAAGGAGAATGGAGGGATATGTGATCACAGACGTGAGGGAGTTCTGGAAGGACATACACCAGCATCAATGCGCGTATCCATGCTTGGCGGGGATGGAAAGGGATGCGGAATTGAAAGAAGCCCCCTTTCATTTAGCTGGGTATGTTATGGTTTATCAGTTCAGCAGAGCATGTGAAATTGATGCCGAAGGATTCGTGCCGGATCGCATGAAGAAATTCGTCATTGAATAGCTTCAGGACTGCATTTCTCTGAAAATCAGGCTGAGGCCGTATATGAGTGAAAAAGCAACGATCAGATTGCTGGTCAGATAAACGGACATGGCTGTAAGTTGAAAGCTTTCAGGACTCAAAATGTGGCTTAGAACCACTGGAGAGAGAAAGCTGATCGCAAACGCCAGAATAATTCCGAGGGCAATCACCAAAGCACCCCTGACCCTTTTTGAGATGTAGATATACAGACAGTAAACTGGAACTACAAGAGAAACAAGTCCATTTAAAAGGGCGAATAATGAAAGAGTGACCAGAGGGAGCATATAACTGCCTGATTAACTTTAAGGATTAAAAATTTTCTGACCAGTTGATGTTGACTTTTCATCATCAACAATTACTGACTGAAAAATCTGCAAGCTTTGGGGCTTTAAATTCTGAAATAAATTCTTTTATCCTCCTGTTTCCAAGTTCAACGTAATTTTTGTTTATTTCGTAGTCAATACAATGTCTTCCCGCTTTTATTGCAGCAATTGCCGTCTGTCCACTTCCCATGAATGGGTCGAGAACAACTTTGCCTTTAAACTTGTAAAGCTGGATACACCTGCAGGGGCAATTCAACCGGAAAATGTGCGGGATGTCCGATCTTTGTCGATGAAAGTGCCGGAAAATTTCAAACGCTCTTGACAAGCTCCAGAAACTCGTCTCTCGATATGATGCTCTCTCTTTTCCCCAGAGTTCAGCAATGTTTACACTCTGCAACCCCTCTTGATTCCTCAGTCTATTGATAAATAGTTTTGGATGTAAGCTCAATTCTTATGTTCCACAGAGGGTAAAAAG
>JALUWC010000274.1 GCA_027019885.1 Geoglobus sp. | reverse complement strand
TCGAAGCGTTGGAGATGTTGATCTTGAAACGACGAGGAGTTATGTTCAGAGGCAGGAGAAAATCCATCAGGCTAAGCTCTCTCAATTCTAGGAAGCCACAGGCTTTAGCCTGTGGAGGATGTCACTAAGATTTATAAAAATATTCCAAAAAATAAAATTGAGAAAATGATAAATTTTATTCTTCTTTCCTGCTACTCCTTGCAAAGTACTCCAGAATTTCAAGAGGAACGGGGAATATCACCGTCGTGTTCTCAGAATTTGACACCTCGCTCATGGTCTGAAGTATTCTGAGCATCAGCGCATTTCTGCTTTCGGCAAGTATTTCAGCAGCCTCCTTCAGCTTCATTGCAGCCTGATATTCTCCATCCGCTCTAATCACCTTTGCTCTTCTCTCTCTTTCAGCCTCAGCCTGCATCGCCATCGCTCTCTGCATCTCCTTTGGCAGCTCTACATCCTTTATCTCCACAGCGGAAACCTTAATACCCCACGGATTTGTTGCCTCGTCTATGATCTGCTGTAATTCTACATTCAGCTTGTCCCTCTCTGAAAGAAGTTCATCAAGATCAGCCTGACCAATAACGCTCCTCAATGTTGTCTGGGCTATCTGGGCTGTTGCAAATCTGTAGTCAAAGACCTCTGTAATAGCCTTTTCGGGATCGAGAACCTTGTAATACACAACAGCATTAACTCTTACTGTCACGTTATCTCTTGTGACAACTTCCTGAGATGGCACATCGTAGGTTACTGTTCTGAGATCGACCACCTGCATTCCCTCAAGCATGGGTATGACAAAGAACAGTCCCGGCCCTCTCGCACCAACAAGTCTTCCAAGCCTGAAGATTACGCCTCTCTCATACTCCTTGACTATCTTGAGCCCTGAGAGTAAGAACAGCAGAACAACTACTGCCAGTCCAATTAAAATTTCATTTACCATAATAATCAGTAATTTAATAGGTTATAAACTTTTTCTCCCAATTCTGGTTCCGACCCATTCACCTTTCAGGAAATCTCTCACGGCATTCTCTTTCAGACCGTTGAAGATGTAAACGTCCGTTTTTTCTGCAATTTTCATTGCTTCCATGAGTTTTCCCTTCATTCCTCCCGTGACATCATGCTTCCCCTCAGCACTTCCTATCTTCTCAAGAAACTCTTCTGATCTTGAAACATCTATGAACTCAACAACCTCCTCACCAATTATCACATCTGTATCTGATGCAAAACCAACAGCCTCTGGATCAAACCTCTCCGCAAGAATTCTGACTATCTCATCCCCGCTTATAACCCTGAACTCTCCATTCTCGTATATCACATCGCCATGCATCACAGGAACAAATCCCGACTCAACCAGATCTCCAAGCAGATCGAAATTGGGTCTGTGGAAGAACTCAAGGGGATGCACTGGCATTGGATTCAAACCTCTTTCGGCTAAAGCTCTGCAAAACCTCAGATTTATCTTAAGGCATGCGAGATGTGTGACCGAGATTCCATGAGGTGTCAAACCGTACCTCTTTACATGGGGATGCCCAAAACTGCCAACACCATGAACAAGAATGAGCCTCCCCTTTATCTGATCAGCCAGGCTCTCAATCACATCATCTCTTGAAACCTCAAAGGCTCCTTCGGACTTCTCAGTTATCAGGCTCCCCCCAATCTTCAAAATCTTCAACTCTCACACCCTCCCCTGAAAGCTTTATCCTGAAATCTCCAATTCCTGTGGTTATCAAACATCCTCCTCCCCCTGCCCCGGTTATCTTTGCAGCATGCCCCTCTTCCTCGATATCTGCAATCATCCTGTCTATGGTGGGAGTGCTGACACCTATTGCCCTTAAAAGGCTCTGGTTAAGCCTGAACAGCTCTGAGATTTTTGCAGCATCGTTTTCTTTCAGCGCATCTGCGCCTTTTATTGCTATGCTGTCCATTGCCTCAAGAATCGGGTTGATTATTTCCGGATGCCTCTCCTTCAGCACCCTCACCCTCCTTACCATCTCTGAAGTTATCGATCTCTCCCCTGTGTCTATGACACTGAACTCAACTTCAGTTTCAAATCTCTTTCTCTCAGGAATGATCCAGCTTCCCCCAAATGTCACAACAAATGGGTCTGTTCCGCTACCTATGCCCTGAACATCCAGCTCAACTTTTCTTGCTATCTCAAAGATTTCATCTCTCTCAAGATCCGCGTCAAACTCAGCATTCAGAGCTTCAAGAACCGAAACCGTGACGCTTGCAGAGCTCCCA
>JALUWC010000273.1 GCA_027019885.1 Geoglobus sp. | reverse complement strand
TGAACTGACTCACTCCAATTAGTGGTGCTGAGCATTTGGACATTTCTCCAGGTTGGGTTGTTACTCCGACCAAGTACAGCGTTGTCCTCCATCCTCTTTAGTGAACAGGTAAGAACCGTGGTTAATGGATACAGTCGATTTGTACCCAAGAAATTAAAGGCTTTGGCATCTAAGGCTTACGTAGCTGGACGATCTGCAGCCCAGGCATTCAAGGAGTTGGCGATTACGCCCTGTTTGGCTGGACGATTTAATGAAAACAGTGTGCTTGTGCTGACTTCGTCACCTCGATCAGGAAGTACCTGGCTTGGAAATGCATTTGGTTCTATTCCAAATACCTGCATACTTTTTGAGCCGCTCCAACTCACCTATGTTCCCGAAGCGAAAGCAGCAGGCTTCTCTTGGAGAACGTTTGTCCATCCAGAAAACGAATGGCCGGAGGGAGAAGCATTTCTGAGGCGTGTATTTGAGGGAAGAGTGGTCAATAGGTGGACATGTAGAGAGATGTCTCTTTTAGAAGCTTGCCGAGCGACGACGATGATTATCAAATTCGTTCGTGCCAACCGCCTGCTTCCCTGGATGTGTCAGACCTTTCCGATTCGATCCCCCGTTCTTCTAATACGACATCCCTGCGCGGTAATTGCATCTCAATTGAACTCTCCCGGTTGGTGGGGAATGGCGATGCGCCCTGAATCACCTCCCTATATTGCAAACTATCCTTTATTCGAGGCAGCCCTTTCTAAGACGCAAGGAATCGAAGAATATCTTGCGGCTTCCTGGGCGTTGGATCAACTTCCTCCGTTGATGTATGAACCTCCTCTTCCCTGGACAGTCGTAACATATGAAGAGCTTTTCTTGAAGCCCGCAGCAACATTGGCCAAGATATTTCAAGCCTGGAAACTAGATATTGATCTGGATGAGGCATTATCACGACTGAAGAAACCCTCGAGTGTCGTTTATAAATCGGGGGTCAGTGGCATCGATGGGTGGAAAAAAAGGCTTACTGAGGCGCAAGTCGAAAAAATCCTTCACACGATTGAAGGCTTTGGGCTTCGCTTCTATACCCGACACGCGGAGCCGGACTATGAAACGTTATATAGCGAACGATTAGCCGGACAAATTCGAGAAACAGGGAAAGGTCGGTTGCCTGCTCAAGTGAAAGTCTCGTAGCATGATTGCCGGAGGGAATTTTTTTTATTCCATTGGCAGAAAGGAACAAGTGGAATGCCAAAAGTAAGTGTTGTGATTCTTACATTTAATCGTTCAGTGCTACTTAAGCGAGCCTTAAAGAGTGTTTTGGATCAGACTTTTCAGGATTTCGAGATAATTGTGGTGGATGATTGTTCAAGTGACGATACCGAAAAAACAGCAAAGAGCTTCTCGGATAGCAGGATACGCTATATAAGACATGAGGAAAATAAGGGAGAAGGGGTCGGACGGAATGATGGGATAAGGAATGCAAGAGGAGAGTATATTGCGTTCCTCGACGATGACGACGAATGGTTTCCGGAGAAGCTGCGGCTCCAAGTGGAATATCTTGATCGGCTCCCGGTTGAGGTGGGAGCCGTTCATTGTGGTCGTGTAGATATGGATGCAAGATCGGGAGAGGTGTTAGGTCCAATAGAGCCAGCAGCCTTCAACGAAAATGAAAAAAGAGGAAATATCTACTGGCATTTACTTCAGACTAATTTCATAACCCTCTCCTCTATTATATTGAGAAACAAATGTTTTGAATTGGTTGGAGAATTCGATGAAAACATTCCCAGTGGGCTTGACCATGATATGTGGATAAGAGTGTCTGAACATTTTTGGTTCGAATACATCAATCAGCCATTGGTTAAGTATGGTCTTCATGAAGTGCAGTTAAGCAAAAATTTATTACTAAAAATACAAGGGAAAGAGGCCTGGCTACAGAAATATGACCCATTGATCAAGCACGATTCGCACACATATAGCCAGATATATTGTGAACTTGGGATATGGCATTGCCTAAATGGGAATATCTCACAAGGCCGAAAAGTTCTTCTTCGTATCATTAAAAAGTTTCCTCGTGGTGTTAAACCGTATGCAATTTTCTGTTCGACTTTTCTGGGGACAGTGGGTTTTAAAAAATTGGTAGAAGCATGGTCTGCCCGGAAATTATTCCTGAGCACAAGCTGAACCACAGTGCGCGGCTTGTTGTCCAGCCTAAGTTTCTGACATGGGAAAAATCACATGACGTCAGATGAAATAGCGAATTAC